>JACQUZ010000123.1 GCA_016210055.1 Deltaproteobacteria bacterium
GCGTCAAGCAGTTGCGCACGCAGATCGAGGAGACCACCTCCGACTATGATCGCGAGTAGCTGCAAGAGCGGCTCGCCAAGCTCGTCGGCGGCGTGGCAGTAATCAAGGTCGGCGCAGCCACCGAGGTCGAGATGAAGGAGAAAAAGGCCCGCGTCGAGGACGCGCTCCACGCGACCCGGGCGGCCGTCGAGGAGGGGATTGTCCCCGGTGGCGGTGTCGCGCTGATTCGCGCCATCACTGCCCTCGAGAAGCTGAAGTTTGATGACGACCGTCGCTTTGGCGTGAACATCCTTCGCCGTGCGATGGAGGAGCCGCTCCGCCAGATCGCGCAGAACGCGGGAACCGATGGATCCATCATCGTGGAGAAGGTCAAGGGTGGCAAGGGAGCCTTCGGCTACAACGCCGCGACCCTCGAGTATGAAGACCTCGTGAAGGCGGGCGTCATCGACCCGACCAAGGTTGTTCGCTCGGCGCTGCAGAACGCGGCGTCGGTCTCCGGCCTGATGCTCACCACTGAGGCGCTCGTGGCCGAGAAGCCGAGGAAGAAGGAAGCCAAGATGCCGGGGGCTGGTGCCGGCGGTGGCGCCGACTTCGGCGGCGACGAGTTCTAGCAGTTGTTCCCGAGAACCACGCGATCAGTCGCAATCACGGCTGATCGCGTGGTTCACTTGTCTTCCGTGACATCCGACCTCCACCTTTCTTTCCCGCCTGAGGTTCTCGTAGAGTTTCCCGCCGCGGCGTCGGCAGACGCTGATAGGAGAAGTGATAACCATGCGAATTCTCGTGACTGGAGCTACAGGGCATGTCGGACGGGCGGTCACGGAGGCGCTGCTGCAAGCCGGGCACGTGGTTACGGCGCTGGTGCGTTCCACCGACCGCGCCCGAACCCTTAAGCAATGGCCAGGGCTGTACTTGCTCTACGGGGATCTTAGGCAACCCGAGACCTACAGCGAGGCCGCAGCCAGCCACGAAGCAGTCGTGCACATGGGTTTCGAGTACTCGGCCAATGGTGACGAGCTGGCACAAGTGGATCGGCTGGCCGTTGCCACGCTGGTCGAAGCAGCGCATCGGAGCCCCACGTGCCGTGGCTTGGTGTACACGTCGAATGCGTTCTTGCTGGCCGACATGGGCACCGACGCGACCGTGGATGAGCAGACCGATCCCGCCCAGGCCAAGCATCCGGGGGCGTGGCGGCTCGCCCACGAAGGAATCATTCTCGATGCATCTACAGAGACATTAGCGACGGCCGTCGTGCGCCTGGGTGCCGTGTATGGGGGTAAGGGCGGGTCCCTGGGGGACCTCTTCTCGGAAGCCACGCGAGCGCGCACGAGCACCTTCGTGGCACCTGGTACACAGCGCTGGTCCCTCATTTATCGAGGCGACCTCGCGGCCCTCTACCGTGCCATCGTGGAAACCCGAGCGCGCGGCGTGTTCCACGGCGTGGACGGCAGCCCAATGAGCATGCGCGAAATCGCCGAGACCGTCTCGAATGTGGTCGGGAACTGTCGTACCACGGCCATTTCCGTCGAGGCAGCACGCGCGTGCCTGCCATATTTCTCATCGGTCCTTTGCCGTGATCTGGCGATGACGACCGCGCGGGCGCTTGCTCTCGGCTGGCAGCCACGCCACCGCAGCTTTGCCCATGGCGCCGCCGATGCGTACACCGAATGGTTGTCGGGTGCCCTGCCCTCGAAGCCGTAGGGGCACCTCGGATTCCCGGACCTAGTGGATCAGGGCTCGATCCGCCGGAGCAAGACCACCGCACGCGAGAATTCGGTCTCTTGCGTGATCCTCACGCCGCCCGCGACAATCTCGCCGGTCTGGTGCAGGGGAGCGCCGAGAAACTCGAGCTCGTAGCGGGCCCGCGTGCCGGGCTCGTCGACGCTCGCGCACGCATCGCCAAGGCCGCGGACGATCCACGGCGTCGGGAAGTGCCTCTGGACGCCGCGAAGCGCGACGTCGCGACCGTTCTCCGCGAGGACGAGGATCTCCTCGCCGCGAAAGAGCGTGAGGCCCCACTTCGAGACGCGCGTCGTGTGGCGCACCTCGCCGTCGCGCTCGGCGCTCGCGTGGTAGTCGACTGAGGTCTCCATGCAGAGCGGGCCGAGGAGCTTCGGCACGAGCGACATCGAGATCGCGCGCAGGCGATCGAGGACGCTCATCCGGCAGGCGAAGAAGGCACGCCAGTCAGTGATCGCGAGCGCGAGCGCGCCTCGCCAGCGGCCGTGGTTCGCGCGGTAGTAGCGGTAGTTGGGCCGATCGATCGTCATGCTCACAGGAATTCCAACCTACCTTTGATCAGGCGTACCTACAAAGTCGGGCAAGAGGGCATGGGAATGGGGGCGGCTACGTCACGCTGGGGCGCTCCCCCGCCTGAGCCCTTCGAGACGCTCGACAACCTGATCTCAGAGGTCCGGTCGCTTGCCGAGGCTGCGCCATGAGCCGCCAGAGCAAGACGACCCCCAAGCGACTGCGGAGCCACCACCAAGTCGTTTCGCGTGAACGCTGTCTCTTCGGCGCCAAGACATGTGCTTCACTTGTCCTCCGTGACTTCCGGCCTCCACCTTTTTTTCCCGCCCGAGGTTCTCGCAGAGCGGGTTGTCGCCTATTACCATCGCGAGAAGCGCCCTCTTCCCTTCCGCGCGACCACGGATCCCTACGCGGTTTGGGTCAGCGAAGTCATGGCGCAACAGACACGGATTGAGACCGTTCTCCCTTTTTGGGAGCGGTGGATGCTCCGCTTTCCGACGCTGGAGGCGGTCGCCCGTGCGCCGGAGGACGAAATCCTGGCTGCCTGGTCGGGCCTTGGCTACTACGCGCGGGCCCGAAGCTTGCACAAGGCAGCCAAGATCATTGTCGAGACATGGGGAGGGCAATTTCCCAGAGTGCTCGACGACATCCAGTCCCTGCCTGGCGTTGGCCGCTACACGGCGGGAGCCATCGCGTCGATCGCGTTTGGCAAGCGCACTGCGGTCGTCGACGGCAACGTCGTGAGGATTTACGCGCGGCTCGTCGGCGTGGAGGCCGACGTGCGCTCCCAGCGGGTACAGAGGCTGCTCTGGGACTTGGCGTCTCGCGTGGTTCCAGAGGGGTCCCCTGGCGATTTCAACCAGGGGCTCATGGATCTTGGCGCCACCACGTGCACCCCACGCGCCCCGCGCTGTGCGTCGTGCCCACTGGCCGATCTGTGCGTTGCCCGCAAGACGGGGCGCCAGCACGAGATCCCTGTCGTCGCGCCCAAGGCGCCTCCCAGGTTGGTCGCCGTGGAGATCGCATGGATCGCGCGAAAGGGGAAGTGGCTCCTCGCCAAGCGTGCGTCCAAGGGCCTGTTTGGTGGTCTCTGGGAGCTTCCTGAACGCGAGGCGCTCGAACGTGCTGGAAACCGGCTCTTGGTCAAGGGCTCACCGCTTGCGCAGAGAGAGCACCGGCTTTCCCATCGGACGATCCGATACACGGTTCACACCGTGCACCTCGCTCCCCGCGCCCGGGTCGCCGTAGGCACGCCGTACGAAGACGCTCGCTTCTTCCCGCCTTCGGCGCTAGCCTCGCTCGGAATTTCGTCCGCGACCCGAGCGCTTGCAAGGGCGATCCTCGCGGCGGAGGCGTCACGCAGGAGTCCAAGTCATGGCTGATCGCGAGCTCGCAGAAGCGCACTTTCGGGAGGGGTTCAAGAAGATCTTGGAGGGCTTTGAATTGCTCGGCTACGACACGTCGGCAGACGAGAACTTCCAAGGTACCGTGTCGCGTGCCGCGAAGGGCCTGGCCGAGCTCGTCCTGTGCAACGACACCGTGCAGAGCGAGATCAACGACATGCTCGCCAAGACGTTCCCTGCGCGCTACGACGAGATGGTCATTTCAAAGCACAACGTGTCGTTCGGCGTCTGTCCACACCACATCCTTCCCGTCATCTACCGGATTAGCGTGGCCTACATCCCCATGGAAAAGGTGCTAGGCATCAGCAAGCTCTCTCGGCTCGTCCAACTTCTCGCGCGCAGGCCCATCCTCCAGGAGGATCTGACGCACGAGCTCGCCCGAATTCTTCACCAGACGCTTGAGAGTCGGGGAGCGGCCGCATACGTCGAAGGAATGCACCTTTGCATGGCAGCGCGCGGCGTACAGGCGCACGAAGCCCGAGTGGTCACGAGTGCCGTGCGAGGCGCCTTTCTCGACCAGCCCGCGACGAGACAGGAGTTCCTCGACCTCGTGACCACGGCCCACCCGAGCCTCCTGTAAATAGGTCTCGCTGCTAATCGACCTCGATTTCGACCCGCAAGGGCCCACCATGCACGTCGAGGACATCGGCGTGTGTCCGCTTGCCGCTCCGAGTAAATCGCAAGGACACGAGGGCCTGACCAACCCTCATGGAACGTAGCTCGATACGCCGGACGGAGGCAGGGAGGCGGGGGTTCCAGATGCGCAGTCGCCCCTCGGGGGCGTTTGGATCCAGCCCCAACGCCGCCTGGAGCAGCATGAACAGCGCCCCGGACGCCCACGCCTGCGGGCTGCACGACACCGGGTAGTGAACCAGGAATTCCCGGTCGCCCCTCCCAGTGCCACAAAACAGCTCGGGCAGCCGCTGGTAGCGGAAGTGCTCGCTCGCCGCGAACATCCCCTCGAGAACGCGCATCGCAGCGTCGTGCAATCCATAACGCGACATCCCGAGCGCCACCACGGCGTTGTCATGGGGCCACACGGTGCCGTTGTGGTAGCTGATGGGGTTGTACACGGTTTGCCCACGTCCGACCGTGCGGATCCCCCAGCCGCTGTACATCTCTGGCCCGAGCAACACGCCAGCAAGGCGAGAGGCTCGCTCCTCGGGAACCGCGCGGCTCCAAAGCAAGTGCCCTGGGTTCGAGGAAATCGTTGGTACCTGTCTCCCTGATCCATCAAGAGCGAGGGCGTAGAAGGAGGTCTCCTCGTTCCAGAATGCCTCGTCGATCTGACGGATGAGTGGCGCCACGCGAGAGAGCCACTTGTCGGCGAGCTCGAGCTCCCCCATGGCGCGGGCGAGCTGGGCGCCTCGACGGTACGCATCGACTGCGTAGCCCTGTACCTCGACAAGGGAAACCGGCGCTTGGGCGCGCCGTCCATCGGGAAAAGAGACCCCGTCGCGACTGTCTTTCCAGCCTTGGTTCTCGAGACCGCGAGGGGAGACACGCTTGTACGAGAGGAAGCGCGTACCCTGCTCCGTGTGACGTTCGATCCATTCCATTGACGCGACGACATGCGGCCAGGCTTCCGCGAGCAAGGATTTCTCGTTCATCCAGCGGTATAGCTCGCCGGCGAGGATCACGTAGAGCGGTGTCGCGTCGACGCTTCCGTAGTACGGTGAATGCGGGATTTCTCCAGCGCGGACCATCTCCCCGCGCCGGAGCTCGTGCATGATCTTGCCCGGCTCTTCCTCGCGCATCGTTTCGTAGTTCTTTCCCTGGTGAAGGCCAAGGAATCGCAGCGTCTCGCCGGACAAGGAGGGAGCGAAGCCCAGCATCTGCATGGACGTGATGAGCGAGTCGCGCCCAAACGGTGCTGCAAACCACGGGATGCCCGCCCCCACGATGGAGCGGCTTTCGTGGCAAATTCGCAGGGCGAAGACGTCGGACAACGCCCGCTCGAACGCACGCTGGATGATGTTGTTGTCACACCGGGTGCGCGCGCAGCCGGTCTGGAAGTCGTCCATTTCTCGGTGTGCCCGCGCCACGCGCACGTCAAAGGGCCAAAGGGGTCGGTCTGGGTCCTGCTCACCGCGCCAAGGCGTGATCACGACCTCCTGAACCTGCGCCTCCCCAGGGTCCAGGCGCAGGCGAAAATGGGCCCGCGACGCTTCGAGGGCGACCGGCTCGGGGGTGAAGCGAAGCGTCGTGTGGTACTCCTCACGGTCCAGGCCGCGATACCGGAGCTCTACCCGGTCCCTGCGCACCTGGGGCGAGAGATACTCGCCCCGCCGCGGTCGCCGCGCGCCTCTGACCTCGAAGACGTCGGCGAAGTCAGCGCCGAAGCGCACGTCGAACTCAAGGTCTACGGGACGCCCGAGGTAGTTCAGGAAGATGAGCTGATCGACGAAGTCATCTTCGTCGAGGATCTGCTTTCTTCGCACGTGCAAGAAGTTTATGGGCTCGTCGAGAAGACCACCGAACTCACGATCCGTGGTCGTCAAGTCGATCTGCGCCGCCACGGCCGATGAAGTCTCTGCAGAAAGGCGGGTCGGCGACGGCCCGGGTAGCACCAGCTCGTAATACGAGAGGTGGCGCGTGTCCTGATGGAACACCCCCAGGTCCCGCGCACCCGGAGGCACGATGTTGCCGGTCGTAATCGTCACCGAGAAGATGTTTCCCCTCGACAAGACCAGGCGCTCCGGCTCTGGCGCCTGCGGCAGCTCGAGAAGCTCAGCGACGCTGGCGGGGGCGCTGATCATCACCGATCAACCTGGGGCACGTGGTGCGGGATGCCCAGCGCCTCGTTGTACACCGCGAGGTACTCGTCGACCATGCGATCGGCGCTGAAGCGGCGAGCCGCGAATCTCCGGCAGCGCGCTCGATCGAACCGCTCCTTGCCCGAGGCGAGATGAACGAGCTTCTCCGCCATCTGGACTTCACTGTCAACGAGCCAGCCGGTGATTCCTTCGTCGATGACCTCGGGCGCGGACCCGCGTGGGAAGGAGAGGACAGGAGTCCCGCACAGCATGGACTCAATCATGACCAAGCCGAACGGCTCTTCCCAATTGATCGGAAACAGCGTCGCGACGGCGTCCCCGAGCAGTCGCACCTTGGGTGCGTGCGACACCTCACCTACCCACCTCACGAGAGGATCGCGAAGCCTCGGCCCGACCTCGGCACCGAAGTACCTGTCGTCGTGTGACTTCCCGGCGAGCCTGATGGGCAAGCGTGCCCGTCTCGCGACGTCGATGGCCACGTGTACCCCCTTCTCGGGGGCAAATCGCCCGAGGAAGGCCACGTAGCCACCATTGCCAGGGCCAAGCGGGTAGAGGCTGGGGCTCACGCCGTGGTGGACCACTCGGGCCTCGCAGATGTCCGAGATCAGGTCACGCTGCCTTGCGCTTATAGCCACCATGGTGATTGGGTAGCCGTGCGTCGCGCGGTAGAGGTCGCAAAGGGCCTCATCACGGTCGTGGTGCACCGTATACACGATCGGAACGTCGAGAATCCGCGCGAATGCCAACAGCGACGCGACGTGCGCGTGGATGACGTCGATTCCGTCGCGCGAGAGCACGTCATACGCAGCGGCGGCGGCGTGCACGATCTCTCGATAGGTGTTCGGAGGCCATGCAGCCGTTGGGAATACGGAGCGGACGCGCGCAGGCGCCTGCGAGTCTCCAGTCGCGTAGAGGGTGACCTCGTGTCCCCTGCTCGCCAACCCCTCGACTAAGTTCATGACGATGAGCTCCGTACCCCCGTACCTGGGGGGCGGGACGGCGACAAACGGAGTCGAAACGACCGCGATTCGCAAGCAGGAGCCTCCTGGATCTTGCTCTGTGCGCGGCCTGCGCCAAGGGAAGTGGAAACCCATCCGCCGACTATCATCGGCGGGCAGCAGAAGCTCGGAAGCTCCAACCCTTCAATTCCTCTTTGACGCTGGGTTACAATACATGTAGGGTAATGCGTAGTCACCTACTGGGCGGGCCAATGACGACAGGTGCGGGAGAAGGGTCAAAGGGCTGTATTTCCTATTCCTTTGGCAAGCTTCGGCAGCTATCGGAGACGTTTGCCGAGGTTTCGGACAAGAGCTCCACGCGGGGAACACGGCACGAGTTGGTCGAAAGGCGTGCGCTACGCTTGGCCATAGAGCTCGGAGACACCGCCTACCCCTTGCTCGCCCGGAAGATACGAGAAGGGGATGATGCCGAGTCCTCGTGGGCATATTTTCTCCTTTCTCGACTCGGAGGCGAGCGCTCTGCCAAGGTGGCGCGCGAGCTCGCGCAGGACCACGGCGCGCCCGATGAGAGGAAAGCCCTCGCCCTGGCTCTCCTGACCGAGCTCGGTGCGGAGCTCCCGGACACCGTAATCCTGCGCGATCCGCAGGCGCTCCGCGAGGGGTCGGTTCGTGATCTCGTGGCGAGCCTCGTGGATCCGGCACAGGTGGCGTACGCCGCGGACATGTTGCTCGAGCAAGTGCTCCCCGAGGACTTGCCTGCATTCCTCGCAGAGGTCGTCGACATAGCCGGCGAGCAGGTGGCCCCGCTTCTCGGCGAATTCCTCCTGCGCGACGACGTCGATGCCAAGATCAGGCAGGCCATCTTCGACCTGCGCGACGAGATCGGGGTACCCAAGCCCAAGCGCCCGAGAGGGCGGCGGGGGCGCGCGCAGGGCGCGCGGTTGATCTACCTCGGCGTTCATGGAGACGGCAGGCGAGTGGTCGCGGTGATGCGCCGCCTCGCAGGCATCCAGCCTGCACGAATGCGGTCGCTCGTCGTCGAGATCCACCAAAACGGACGGCTTGGAGCGACCAGCTACGATCCGGCGATGGTGCCGCGGAGTGGCGAGAAGCGATTGGTGAACCGCCTCGTGTCGTCGGGCTTTGCGCTAGCGGTCGGAACGGTCGAAGAGGCGGCCGAGTTGGTCGCCGGAGCGGCGGCGAGGACCAGTGAAGCGCAGGGCAGGCTCCCTCGCGGCTTCTTCCTTGGCCGCGACCTCCTGGGTCTCTACGACGAGCACATCCCCTCGGCATGTGGAAGCCGCGGTGGTCAACGGATGCTCGACGATGCAATGCGCCTGCTCCGCGAAAGACAGGCGGAGAAAGCCCGAAGTCTTGCTGAGCGTTACGTTTCCAGTCACCCGCGGGACGCCAACGGTCATGCTTGCCTCAGTTCCTGCCTGGCGGCCCTGGGCAGGCATGACGACGCCATGGCTGCGCTCGCGATCGCCGCTCGCCTCAAGCCAGATGAACCGATCCGTCAATGGGAGCTGTCGCAGGCGGCCAAGCGCGCGGGAAAACTGGGCGCGTGCTACTTGGCGTTGACCGATTACCTCTCGGGTGACGACAAGAGTGAGGGCGCAGAGCGACGCATCCGTGAAGCTCGGAACTTCCTCGCGCTCTTCGAAAAACACGCGCGCAAGGAACACCCGGACGCATCGGCCGAGAGAGTGGCACGCGCGGAGGAGCTATTTCTGCGCGCCTTCAGAAACCTGGATCAGGGCCTAGCGCTCGATGCAGTGAGCGGTTTTGAAGCGGTGCTGAAGCTGGTGCCCTCCCATTACCCTTCCTGGACCAATCTCGGTGCCGCGTACGCGCTCCTCAATCGAAGAGACAAGGCGGAGTCCTGCTTGCGCAAGGCCCTTGAATTCCGCCCCGACTACGAGCTGGCACAGAAGAACCTGACGGCGCTGGTGGAGTAGGCGCCAGGCGGGCTGGCTCTAAACGAGCTCCTCCTTGTCATACCCACCTTGTACGGTCTACGCATGTCCAGGAGCTACCTGGTGCTCGACATCGAGACCGTTCCGGATCTCTTGCTCTACGAGCGTCCGGATGTCGCCAGCGGTGTCGAGCGTCCCTTCCCGCCGCTCCACGTGCACCGCCCCATCGTCCTCGGGGCCCTTTGGCTCGACGAGGAATACCGCGTCAAGAAGCTCGGAGTGATCGGCGAAGGGAAGGATGAGAAGGGGATGCTCGAAGATTTCTCATCCTTCGTGGCCCGCTATCGGCCGGAGCTCGTGACCTACAACGGCCGGGGCTTCGACCTGCCGGTCATTGCCTTGAGATCTCTTCGGCACGGCGTCCCCATGGGGTGGTACTACCAGGGGAAGGTGCGCCATCGCTACAGCGAGGATGGCCATATCGACCTGTGCGACCTCCTGAGTGACCATGGTGCCACGCGTGCCCTCTCCCTCGATGCGGTTGCTCGCCTCATTGGCCTTCCTGGAAAGGTGGGAGTCGACGGCTCCCAAGTAGAGGGCCTGTATCAGGCTGGGCAGATCGACGCGATCAAGCGTTATTGCTTGGCGGACGTGGCCCAAACGGCACTCCTGTTCCTGCGCATGCGCCTGCTTCAGGGTGTCTTGGTTGCGGAAGCCTACCGCTCCGCGGCGGCTGGGCTCATGGAGTCCCTGCGTGCTGATCCACGCCTCGAGAGCCTCGTAAATTCCATCGACGGTGAGAGGCTTCTCCTTGCCGCTGCGTGAGGTTGCGAAAACCCTTCCGTGGAGCATCATGTGGCGGATGTCCCTAGAGAACCGCCTGCCACGTAGCTTCTACGAGCGCGACACGGTGCAGGTTGCCAAGGATCTCCTGGGCAACCTGGTCGTTCGCCGCATGGCTTCCAGCCGACTCCTCGTGGGGCGCATCGTCGAGACCGAGGCGTACCATGGCCAGAAAGACAGGGCGTCCCATGCCTTTCGTGGACGAACCCCGCGCAACTCCCCCATGTTCGGGCCCGGGGGAATCGCATACGTGTACCAAATCTACGGCATGTGGAATTGCCTGAACGCGGTCACCATGGGCATCGAGTACCCGGCCGCAGTGCTCATCCGGGCCATTTCACAGGTACCATCCTATCCCCTTCTCCAAGCCGACCCTCGCGCGGGCTCTGGACCGGGCAAGCTTTGCCGGGCTCTCGCCGTTGAAAAAGGAATGAGCGGAGCCGACTTGGTTAACGGGGACGAGCTATGGCTAGCGGAAGGGGAGAGCCCCATGGACCGATCCCTTTTGCGCTCTGGGCCCCGAATTGGCGTCGGATACGCCGAGGAGTGGGCAGAAGTGCCGTGGCGCTTCTGGATTGCAGGGGAGCCTTCGGTGTCGCGCATCCCCGGCAGCCGCTTGCCCGGAACGACGCGGGCCACGGGGAGTTGATGGCACTGGCTGTCCATCACTTGGCGGTAGTGGTCAGCGATCTCCAGCGTGCAGAGCGCTTTTATGTCGGCGTCTTGGGACTCACGGTCATCCGCCGGTGGCATGACGAGCTGGGAAACGAGCGCTCTACTTGGCTTGGGCTTGCGGGCGACGCATTCCTGGCCGTGGAGCGGGGCCCGTCGCAAGGCCCGAAGCGTCCCGACGACGCCCCAGGCTGGCATTGCGTGGCACTAGGCATCGATGCCTGCGAGCGCGCGGCCTGGCGCGACCGGCTCTGTGCCGCTGGATTCCCCGTGGAACGAGAAAGCCCCTACACGCTCTACACCCGGGATCCGGATGGCAACTTGGTCGCGCTCAGCCACTACCCTGCCCCGCACGCGATCGAGGAGTGCTAGGTGCCCTCCATCCATTTCAAGAACTTGGCGATCACGCTCCCCTGCTCCGACGGGGAATCCTTGTGGGAGGTCGCCTGGAAAGCGGGACGACCGCTCCCTTCTTCCTGCGGCGGCAAGGCGAGCTGTGGGCTTTGCCGGGTAAAGATCGTCGACGGGGAGCCCTTCCTCTCACCCTTCAATTCCATGGAAGCCAAGCACCTCGGGAACGTGTACTTCATCACCAAGCTGCGCCTCGGGTGCCAGGTGCGGGTGAGCGGCGGGGACGTCACCGTTGAAGTACCCGACGCGCGGCCCGTGGAACGGAAACAGAACAAGCGGTAGGTCGGATCCTAGATTCGCTCTCACGGGAGGCTTACGCGATACGGCCGCTTAGAAGGCACGTCGACGACAATCACCGTCTCCCGGTGCTGCACCGGGTTGACCAAGCGAAGCCTGTGGCGCCCCATCGGGAGTTTCAGGCCCCTTGCAGGAGCCTCCCCTACCTTGCGCCCCTCAAGGAAGACCTCCGCCCAGGGTTCCGCGAACAGGTCGATCGTTCCATATCGCACCAGCGGCTCCAGGCGTCGGTTGATAACGATCGTCTTTCCGTCGACAACTCGGATTTCTTCAGACACATCGACGTAGCCGTTCTTCCGTACCCGGAGCGAATGGGGGCGATCGTCCGCCCTCACCTCGATGCCGATGAGCGGTGTCTCACCGAGGCCGTGCCCATCGAGCTCGACCACGGCGCCGCTCGGCTCGGACTGAACAATCAACGTGCCGACCATAGGCTCCAGCTGTGGACGGTACACGAGTCGCTCGTCTGCACGAACTACCACGCCCGGGTCCCTCCACGGTCGGAACCCCGGCAAGCGCACTTCGATGGCGTGGGGGCGAACAGCATCCGATGGCGGAACGGGAACAGTAGTAGGTGCCTTCTCCCGCCATTCGACCCCGTTGAGAAGAATGCTCGCGCCCGGATTGCCTTCTATCCGGAGGTACGCTTGCGCCAGAGCTGCGTCGGGCATGCGAGCCTCGTGCGAGGAGGAGCGTCGCACGATCCAGCCGACTAGGCCCACGGCCAATGCGCCCATGAGTGCCGAAGCCACCAACACGGGTGGACGCGAGCCCAGGGGCCTTTTGACCTCGGCGTGCACCTGGACGCTTGGGATGCGGGCCTTCTCCCCGGCGTCGAGCTCCCAGACCGTGATCCCATCGTCACCTACCTCGCGTCGGACCAGCACGGCACCACCGGTTCCCTCGGGCTCGGAGGGACGAAATACCGTGGGGGGGCCGGCCTTCACCGTGACCCTTACGTCCTGCTCCGATTCTCCTCCTCCCTCGGCGCCGAGCAGCTCGGAACGAATGATGTCGTCGATGAGCTCCGACGACGGGGCCTTCGCTTCCTCGCGCGCCGAGGCCGATGGGGCGAATGCCTCTTCGACCACGCTCGCCACGTCGCTCGCCGTGGCGACCAGCGTGCTCTGGTAGCTGATCTCGGTCAGGGCCCGAAGAAGGGCTACCGCCTGCGGGTACCTCTTCGTTGGATCGCGCTCGAGGGCTCGCCCCAGAACGCCGTCCAGCGCCGGGGGCAGGCCCGGACGAAGTGCCGACGGCAAAGGAATCTCCATTTCATGCAGGCTCTTGATGATCGCCTGCACGTCACTCCCCGGGAAGAGGCGCGTGCCCGTGAACAACTCGTAGAGGACCACCCCCACCGAGAACAGGTCCGAGCGCGCGTCCAGCTTTTCCCCCCGGGCCTGCTCAGGTGACATGTACGGCCACTTGCCCATGATGCGGCGAGTCCCCGAAAGCGCTCCCTGCGACTCGGCGAGGGTATGGGCAATGCCGAAATCGGCCACCTTGACTTCCCCCTCCCGGGAAATGAGGATGTTGGACGGCGAAATATCACGATGCACCACGCCCCGTCGGTGAGCGAAGTCCAGTGCCTTGCAGAGCTCCATCCCAATGTACATGGAGGCCGACATCGGGATGGGCTGCCCTTTCCGGGTCCACGCCGAAATGAGCGCCGCGAGATCCGGCCCATCCACGTGCTCCATGGCGATGTACAGGGACCCTCCAAAACGGCCGAAATCAAAGACTTGAACGATGTTGGCGTGGGTGAGGGCCACCGTCAGCTTGGCCTCGGCAATGAAGCGATTCTCGAACTCCGCGTCCCGCGCCAGCTCGGGGAGAATTCGCTTGATCGCGAGGACCTTTTCAAAGCCGTGGGAGCCAAACGCCTTGGCCTTGAACACCTCCGCCATGCCGCCGACCGCAATCCGCTCGACGAGCTCATATCGGTGCAAGCTCCTGCCTGAGTCGGACGTGTCCATGCGGCGTGGGGTATTATACAGGCTGGTGCGCGCGCTCCTCACCGCTTGGCTCGCAGTCCATTCCTTGCTCCATCCAGGGCTTGCGGCGGGAAAGCTCCGGGTAGGGCTCGTTGACGCGACCTCGGACGAGGGCGTGGGTCGAGCGCTCATCGAGGAGCTGCGGTCGATTATCGAGAAAAGCGGCCTCTACGAGATCCTCCCTCGAGGACCGGCGCGATCTGCCCTCGAGGAGGTGCTCGATCCCGCCCAAGTCCCCGAGGCGATCGCCAGGACACGGGCCCAGGCGTTGCTCGAACAGGCCCGGGAGGCCTACGCAGGGTTCGAGTACGACTTGGCCCTCGATCGCCTTCGCCAAGCAGAAGCGATCCTCCGAACCGCAGAGCCATCGGTCGAGAGTGTCGGTCTCTTGGCAGACGTAAATCAGGCTATGGGCTTGATCTACGCAGGACGCGGCGACAAGCGTCGCGCGGTGGAGTCGTTCCGCCTTGTCAACCGGCTCACGCCGGATCGCGCGGCACTCGATCCAGGGACCTACCGCCCTCAGGTCGTGACCTTGTACGCGAACGCGGTGAAGCAAAACGCCGACACGGCGGCCGCTTCTGCCGGTAGCGCCAGAATCTCTACCGAACCATCTCCTGCCACGATCTGGATCAACGGGCAGGTCGTGGGAACCTCGCCGCTCGACATTCCGACACTCGAAGGCGGTGACCACTACATCACCGCCACGCTTGAAGGACATTCGGCGCGCACGGAGCGGATCCGGATCGATCCTAGCCGAGCGCTCGACCTTCCGCTGCTCCTTCCTAGGGTATCGCCCGTTGAGCGCGCCCAATCGATCCGCAGGCGACTCATGGGGTCCAAGGTGCCGCCCGAAGAGCTTGCCCGAGTCGCTGACGCCCTCGCGAACCTCGCTTCGGCGGACATCCTGGTACTCCTCGACCAGGATGCGAATGGGACACCTCGGGCCATCGTCTACGACGCGAGCGAGGGCAAGCTCGGACCGTGGCTCATGGCGAAGAGCGGTACTGCGCTCGTCCCGTCGCTTCCTCAAGCGGCCAAGCAAGCTCCGGTCGCGGTGCCCGAGGCCGGAAAAGTCGCCCGCGATCTGAAGCTGGATCTTCAACCGAACCGTCCGCATTCCGTGCCCGCCCGGCCGTGGTACCGTACCGGGTGGGGGCGAGCTGCCCTCATCGGGGGCGGCTTGCTCATTGGCGCAGGAATAGTTGCTCTCACCGCCGATCGCGATCGGCGCTTCGTGCTCGGCTGGTGTTTTGACGATGCGTGCCCATAGCTGGCTGGCCCGCATCGCTCTCGTCGCCATGCTGGGGTGTGGTCCAGAGGCCGAGACCCTGTCAGCAAGCGTGCGTCTTTTGGTCGACGAGGCGTGCGGCGCCCCAGAAGAAGTCCCCCTCGAGTGCGGTGGGCATGTCGGCGTCTACCTCGTCGATCCGGCCACCAACCAGCCGTTTGACCAAGGGTGTATTCCGTTCGAGCGGAAGGACGGCATGACGCTGCGCGACCTTCCCCAACTTCTTTCGTCCAGGTCGTTCACGGTCCCCGAAGGAAAGAGCGTGGCGGTGGAAATCGCGGTCTATAGCCCCCCCGCCATCACCGCATGCCCGCGGTACGACGAAAAGACCGACGGAGGCGTAACCATTCCCAATTACTTCGGCCGCTCCGAGGGAGCGACCCTTACGGGGGACTCTCCCCGCTTGCCTGTGACGCTCAGGTGCAACGGCAAGGCCGTGACCTGCGGCGACGATCCCCTGGAGCTCACCAAGGTGTCCGCGACCGTGACCGTGATGATCACCGACCCTCTAGCCGCGCCGAGCGATGAGGAGGCCAAAGACATGAACGTGCGCACGGGCTATCTCCTCGCGGCGTCCAGTGGCGAGAATCCGGCTTATCGCTTCAACCCCACGGGCGAGCTTTCCTACCTCCCCCTCGCCCGCCGCTGGGAGGCCCTCACCCGCGACTTCTTCTTCCCCGATGAATGCGTGGGCACGCTCGTGACCAAGCTTGGAGCCGGTTCCACGGTCTCCACCCTGTCGTGCGACGGCAGCGTTGATCGAGACGCGCGCACTGCCAGCGGAAAGGGGTATTTCTGGGACCGGAGCACGATTGACTCGATCGTGGCGGCGATGGGCCTCATTAGCTTCCCAGACGAAGGGCTGGTCATCGGACGCGTAGTTGACGAGAACGGGCACGGCGTCGACAGCGCATGGGTACGCCCCAAGGGCCCCAGGACCAACAATCCCCGTATCCTCTACCTCTACCACGACCCGTTCTTCAACCAGCTCGCCTTGACGCGCCAGGGCCCCACCGAGTCGCACGGCGTGTTCGTTATCGCCGAGGCAACCCCGACCTGCTGCTACGACTTGATTGCCGAGGTCGAGCGCAATGGCGTGGTCTACTCAGGCGAGAGCGGCGGCCCCATTGGCTTGGTCGATGGCGTGGCAATGGGAACCCTTATCGAGGTGAAACGAACCCAATAAGAGATCGAGCGTCAGGTTGCCATGGTCTAGGGCCGTGGCTTGCCCTTGCCCAAGCGCGCCAAGATCTTGTGGATCGACATGCGGTCGATGCCTGCAGCCCGTGCCGCCGCGGAGATGTTCCCGCCATGTCGCTCGAGGAGCACGTGGATATACCGGCGCTCGAACTCCTCGACGAGCTGCTGCTTCGCCAGCTTGAAGGGGACATCAATGTCGATTGAGACCTGGACGGGCCCGGACTTTTCATCCCCGAGCGGCATTACGGGGAGAGAGCCCCGTGGGGTAGGTGGGAGCGACGAGCGATGCATCGGCAGAGGCGCGCCCGGGGCCTCGGAAAGCAACACCGCGCGCTCGATCATGTTGCGAAGCTCGCGCACGTTCCCTGGCCAATCATGCTTGCGCATCAGGTCTAGGGTTTCCGGGCGGAGCTTGCCGCTATCACCGCCCGGCATGTTCGCCAAAAAATGGTCCACGAGCAGGGGAATGTCCTCACGGCGTTCCCGGAGCGGCGGCACGTGCACGTGGGCTACGGCGAGACGGTAATAGAGATCCTCGCGGAATCGCCCCCGGTTGACCTCGACGGCCAAGTCCCGATTGGTGGCGGCGACGACCCGAATGTCGGTAATAATGGGCTTGCTCCCGCCAACGCGGCGGATCTCCTTCCGTTCGAGGACTCGCAGGAGCTTCGGTTGGAGATCGAGCGGGAGCTCGCCGACCTCGTCGAGGAAGAGCGTACCGCCGTGGGCGCGCTCGAAGGCGCCAGCGTAGGACGTCACCGCGCCGGTGAACGCGCCACGTTCGTGGCCAAAGAGCTCGCTCTCGACGAGGTTGGCGGGGATCGCGCCGCAGTCCAGGACGACGAAGGCCCCCGCCGTCCGTGGCGACTGCTCATGCAGCGCCTCGGCCACGAGCTCCTTTCCCGTGCCCGTCTCGCCGGTGACCAGAACCGTGGCGTCGGTTGCGGCGATCCGCGCTAGCCGAGCGAAGAACTCTCGCATGACGACGCTGCGACCGACCATGCCGCCGAACCGATCCTCAGTGGAGATGGCGAGCTCAATCGACTCCCCGAGAGGCTCGAACCTAAGCCGCGTGCTCCCAATGGCGATCATCGTGCCGGGATTGACGTAGATATCGTTGACGCGGTGCCCAGCGACCCATGTCCCATTTGTTGACTCGAGGTCGCGAAGCCGATACCCCTGCTCGTCCAGGCGGATCTCGGCATGGAGCCCTGAGACCTTGCTGTCCGTAAGGGTGAGGTCAGAGCCGCGGCGGGCGCCCACGCGTATGACGTGGGTCTCGAACTCGCGCACGAGGCCAGCGTCCGGACCTGACACCACCTCCAGGAGGCAGCGGCGCACGCGAAGGCCCGCGGCCTTCCCATCCACGTACGTGACCCACGTGCCGCTGCGGAGATCCGCCTGATCCACGACGTGAACATAGCACGGGCCGGCGCCGAGCCTACGATCCCATCGTTGACGGCGCGCGCCATCCCCGTAGGCCACGTGGGAAAATGTCTTGTTCGGGTGGATCCAATCCTGGTTCCGTCGCTCGTCTACCTAGGCTGGTCCCTCGCAGAGCGTTACCGACATGTTTCCCCGAAAGGCTTCGAGAGACCCGCCGAGAGTCCGCTTTCCTGGGCCGCAGGGGTTACGGTTGGGATCCTTGCAGGCATCGTCCTTCACGG
The DNA here is from genome assembly GCA_016210055.1 of Deltaproteobacteria bacterium. Lineage (GTDB taxonomy): Bacteria > Myxococcota_A > Polyangia > Haliangiales > SHYZ01 > JACQUZ01. The sequence goes on from JACQUZ010000123.1 coordinate 17,687, forward strand.
CGCAATGAAACTGGCTAGCCTGGGGCGTGGCGTGGATCGACCCTCGGAGCTCACGTTGAGCCTCCTCGGTGGGAGGTGGGAGCCAGGCGCCGGCAATGAGCGCATGGCCTGGCGGTGCGCCGTGGCTGGACCGCTCACGTGGCTCGTCTTGGCGTTGCTCACGTGGGTCGTGACACGTCACGGTCCTCGCTTGCCAAGCGAGGGTGAGCTCCCCCTCCGGGACCTATGGCGGTACCAGCTCATCGCCGGGATGATCCATCTTCTTCCGGCGAGGCCATTTGACGGCGGCGCGATCCTTTTCGGATTGGCTCTGCCGAGGCTCGGCCTTCGCGTGACGTGGCATGTCGCCAGGGCGATCGGATGGCTCCTCGCCCTGGCCTGCATCTTCCTTGCATTCGCCTACCGAGCCGTGGCGTTCCTCGTCATCGCCGTTTTTCTGTTCGCCGCGTCGGAGGAGGAGCCCGCTCATCACTCGTAACCACGCGCAACCACTTCGTTTTTTATCGGCGACCGCAACATGTGCGATTCAATAAGAGGTTCAATAAGGACCGCGCCCCCGTCCGGAGTTGCTTCGCGGGGGGCGGCCAGCCATAAAATAGATGTGGTCTTTGTGGTCGTCCGCCGTGCGAAGTCTCGCCCGAGCATCCTGGCGACCATGGCGGTTGCGGCGATTCTTGTGTTCGCGGCGGGATGGCTGGCCTTGTACTCGGGTCGGGCCGCATTCGGCTTCCTGCCGTCCCTCAACACGGAGAAGCCCGCGCTCGCGATGATTCCGCCGGTCCTCGGTCACGCTCCACCACGCCTCGCAAAGCGAGTGGTCCTCTTCATCCTCGACGGGCTCCGCCTCGACACGTCCTACGGGCGCCCATTCCTCGGCCGCTTGCGCTCGCGCGGCATCGATGCCCAAGCGGACTCGCACTTTCCGACGCTTTCGCGACCTAATTACACCTCCATTGCGACGGGGGTCGAACCGCGCTGGAGCGGGGTCCGCACCAACGATTACAAGGGGCGCGTCCCGCTCGACAGCATCATGGCCCGGGCGCGCGCCCAAGGCCTGCGCGTTTCCTTCATCGGCGAAAACTCCTCCGAGTTCCCGCGCATGTTTTCCCCCGAGCTCGACGAGGGAATCGTCACGCCCTGGCCCGGGGGCATCCAGCGCTCTGCCGAAAGCGCCCTATCCCGGGGCGACGAGCTGGTGATCCTCATCTTCGACGAGATCGACTCGGTCGGCCACGCTCTCGGCGCCGCATCTCCAGAGTACCGAGAAGCGGTACGCCGCGTGGACCAATCGCTAGGCGCCCTGATCGACAAGCTGGATTTCACCCGCGACGCCGTGGTTGTCGTCGCTGATCACGGCCACGTCGACAAGGGAGGACACGGCGGCCTGGAGCCAGAAGCGGTCACGGTGCCCCTTGTCTTGGCCGGCGCGGGAATCGATCCCGGCGCGATGATTGTTGGCGCTCGGCTTATCGACGTAGCGCCGACGATCGCGGCGCTCCTCGGGCTTCCCGCCCCAGGACACGCCTTTGGGCGCACCCTCACGACCGCCCTCGCGATCCCCGAGGACTCACGGCGTGCCCTAGCCGACGCTGACTCGTCGCGGCACGAGCGCCTCTTCCCCATCGCCAAGTCGCTTCATGAGGAACAGGCGAAACATGCGTGGACCATGCGGCTCTCCCGTTGCTCGCTCGTCGTGTCAGGACTCGCCCTTCTCCTGGCGTTCACCGTGTTTGCCGCGCACCGGAGTGTCGTCATCGTCGATCGCCGCGTCCTCCTCATTGCCGTGCCGGCGTTCCCCATGACGTTCTACGCGATGGTCATGACCTTCGAGGAGTTCCTGTCGCCTTCCATGCTCCCAGGCACGGCACCCCTCGCCAGCAAGCTCTTTGTCTATGGCGGCGTTGCTGCGCTCGCACACCTCATGGCGAGCTGGTGCGCGCTCACGGGTCGCCTGGTGCCTCGGGAAAGGCTGGCGGCGGCCACTGGGCTCGCGCTGGTCGGCTTGCTCGTCGCAGTGGCGCCCGCGGGCGCCGCCTGGGCCCTCGCTGGCCATGACTTCGCGATCATGCTGCCTGGTCCTCGCTCGTTGCTCCTGCCTCCGGTCACAGCGTCGGCGGTGTGCTGCTACGCGCTGTCCGCGGCATTCACGCTGGTCGTCGAGTACCTGGTCTTCCTCGCGCGCGCGTCCGACCCGGCCCGCGTGGCCATGCGCGCGGCGTAGGGCGGATCGGTCGGGGGTTCAGTGGTAGTGGTCCTTAGTCCGGGCTCGCCGCAGAGAAGTTCGCTCCAGAGAGGAGCGTGCCGGGCGTCCACTTGCGATCGATCGCGTGACCTGGTGCGCTTCCGTGCACGGTGAAGTCACCTGACATGTCCGGGCTCCTGGTGATCGATTGATCCTCGCCTGCAGCGAACGACACGGTCTCGAGAACCGCACTCGTCTTCGCGCTCCCCAAGGTAAGTCGGACCGTATCGCCTGAGTTGCTGAGCCCAAGGCTTGAGGCTGACAAGGCCACCGCGTCGCCGACGTGCTTGCCGTCGCTTCCCGAACACCATGGCTTCGTGCGAGTCGTGCCGGTGGGCCCGCCATACACCAAGATCGCCTCGCCTGGGCCAAGGACCGCCCCGCTCGGGAACGTGAAGCGTGGCGCGCCGCTCGACCACGCCGCCTCGTCCCACAAGGAAAGGCCATCCAGGCGCACGGGATTCTTGGCGCGGCTCACGATCTCCACGAACTCGTCGTCGTCATCGCTGGTCGTGCCGTCGCAGTTGGCATCGCCGCCCGACACGGGCACGTCGTAGAAGACTTCGTTGATGATCAGATCTCCTACAAGCGGTGGGCCTGCGGAACTCACGATGCCCACGAGGAGTGTCTTGTCGCCCGAGGGGAGGGAAGCAGTCACGCCAACCGGCTCCGCGCTCAGGCCGTCTCCCCGCACCCGGAAGGCGCCGGCCGTGTCACCAGGCCGCACGCGCACCGAGGTGGGAACCGCCAGGATTGCAGGTGCCAGGCTCCTAAGCGAAACGATGACTCCTTCGGGCGGCGCCGGATTGTCCAGGGCCACCGAGAGGATGGCCGTTCCGCCAAGCTCCAACACGGAGACCGCTTCCGGCCCAATCCCGATCAGCCTGGGTGGCGGCGCAGCATCGGGCGGCGCGGCGTCGGGCGGCGCGGCGTCAACAGGCGCCGCGTCGGGAGGCCTCGCATCTGGCCGTCCAGCGTCCTTTCCCCCGGCATCGATGCCGCTGTCCGAGCGGGTCTCTGTCCGGGCATCGGTGGACAGCTCGTCGGGCCCGGGAGAAGCGTCCCCCACGCCAGAGTCCAGGGACCCGATCGCGCCCTGCGCACAGGCCACAACGAGCATGGCCAAGAACAACGCGGCCAGCGCCGAGCGCCCCGCACGACATGCTGCTCCAGACAAGTGCTACCTCCTGCTTCGGACCTCTCGCTCCAGGGCCTTGAACATGTTGGGGATGCTGTGCGCCATCAGGGCGTTCGCGACCTTGTTCACCACGAACTTCGGGAGCGGCGCATTGACGGCGAGTCCAGCGCGGTACTTGATTCGGGTACTGTCCCCCTCGGGCTCGAAAGTCCATCCCCCCTTGCTATCCGTAACGACCTCTCCTTCCACGTAAGACCAGCTCGTTTGGAGCTTCTCTTCGTCGTGGACGATATCGATGACGTAGCGGACTTCGACCACGACCTTGGCGCGAAACTCCACGCGCTTCTTGTCTCCTTCGTAGCCGAGCACGCGCGCCGACGTCATTTCCGAAAAAAGGTGGGGATAGCGGGGGTAATCAGTGACTACGTCGTAGACAGCCCGAGGGGGGACCCCACGGATCAAATGTTCACGCTCAATGGTCTGGAGGTCCATGGGCGGGAACCTACTTTGAGGAGCTTGCCGTGACAAGAGTGTTCGTGCGAACGTCTCCGGCACCCATGCAAAGGCCGTTCGCCTTACCCGGAGCCCGCCCCCGCTACGCGCCCGACCGGCTGGTCGACGTGGAGCACATCAAGCTCGACGTCATCTTGGACCTCGAGAAAAAGCGCATCGATGGCTCGTGCACAACGACCTTCTCGCCGATTCTCGAGGGTGCTCGCTGGATCAAGCTCGACGCGGTCGAGATGGAGATACGAGCGGTTCGCCTAGAGAACGGAAATTCGCTTGAATTTTCACACGATGGCAGCCGATTGCGATTCGACATTGGCGGCAAGTACAAGGCTGGAGAGAAGCTGTCCGTGGTCATCGAATACGGGGCTGCGCCGCGTCGTGGCCTGTACTTCGTAGGCCCGGACGAAGCGTATCCAGGGCGGCCGTGCCAGGTCTGGTCTCAGGGCCAAGACGAGGATTCCCGCTACTGGTTTCCTTGCTTCGATGCCCCGCATGAAAAGGCCACGAGCGAAGTCCTGGCGACAGTTCCCGAGTCGCTTTTTGCCCTGTCGAATGGGGTGCTCGTCGCGACCTCCCAACGGACACCCGGGACCAAGACCTTCCACTGGCGATTCGACGTGCCGCATTCCTGCTACCTGATCAGCCTGGCGGCCGGGGAGTTTGCCGAGATTAGGGATCGCTGGGAGGACGTGGACGTCATGTACTACGTGCCCCACGGCCAGGAGGAAAACGCCCGTCGGGCCATGGGCCGCACCCCCGAAATGCTTGCCCTGTTCAGCGATCGCTTCGGGGTCCGGTATCCCTATCAGAAGTACGCCCAGATCTGCGTCGCCGAGTTCATCTTCGGCGGCATGGAGAACACCACGGCGACCACGCTCACGGACACGTGCCTTTTCGACGAGCGCGCCGCAAGGGACTACGACGTCGAGGCGCTCGTCGCCCACGAGCTCGCCCACCAATGGTTCGGCGACCTGCTCACGTGCCGTGATTGGGGACAAGGGTGGCTAAACGAAGGTTTCGCCACGTATAGCGAGTACATTTGGCGCGAGCACTCGAAAGGCCGGGACGAAGCGGCCATGGAGCTCGCCGACTGGGCCGAGCAGTACTTCAGCGAGGACAGCAGGCGCTACCGGCGCCCGATTGTCACCAACGTCTTTGATGAGCCCATCGACCTGTTCGACCACCACCTGTATGAGAAAGGCGGGCTCGTCCTGCACATGCTCCGCCGCGTGCTAGGTGAACCGTCGTTCTGGAAGTCCCTGGGTCACTACCTGCGGAAGCACCGCACGGGTTCCGTCGAGACCCGCGACCTGGCACGCGCGATCGAGGATGCAACCGGTCGCAACGTCGACTGGTTCTTCGACCAATGGGTGCAAAAGGCCGGACACCCGGAGCTGAAGGTCTCCTACTCCTGGGATGCGGATGCGAAGCTCGCGCGCCTGACGGTCAAGCAAGCGCAGAAGGTAGACGGAGACACGCCGCTATTTCGACTGCCGACCGAAATTCGGTTTCGGGTCGGCGACAAGAACCTCACGTTCCCCGTGGAGGTCCAAGATTCCACGGAGATGTTCGCCTTCCCCCTTGAGAGCGAGCCCACGCAAGCCGTTTTTGACCCCGGGCAACACCTGCTGAAGAGCCTCGAGATCGACAAGCCGAAAAACCTCTGGATCGAGGAGCTCAAGTCGGCCACCGAAGGGATCGATCGCGTGGCCGCCGCCAAGGCCCTTGCCAAGCATGGCTCGCCCGACGTCGTGAGTGCACTTCAGGCCGCGCTGTCCAAGGACGAGTTCTGGGGCGTGCGTGCGGCCGCGGCAGAATCCCTGGCACAGATTCGCTCCACCTCGGCGCGTGATGCCCTCATCGACGCCCTCGCCACCGCACACCCCAAGGCCAGGCGTGCAGTGGTTCGTGCCCTCGGCGAGCTCCGCCAGGACGAGAAGGTGGCCGAAGCCCTCGCGCGGATGGTCGAGAACGGCGACGAAAGCTACCTCGTCGAAGCCGAGGCGTGCCTATCTCTCGGCAAGACCCGGTCCGCGCGCGCCAAGGACGTCCTGCGCGTGGCCCTCACGAGGGAAAGCTACTTGGATGTGATACGCCAGCACGCATACCGCGGGCTTGCCGCCGCCCGGGACGATAGCGCCATGCCGATTCTTCTCGAGGGCACCCGATACGGCAAGGTCTCCCATGGAAGGCGGGCCGCTATCATGGCCTTGGCCGACCTATGCAGCGGTCGGCGTGATCGCGAGGCGCAGGATGTCGCCGACAAGTTGGAGGAGCTCTTGGCGGATCGCGATTTCCGCGTCCAGCATGCCGCAGTCGAGGGGCTCGCCACCTTGGGGGATCCGCGGGCGATTGGAGCCTTGAGGCGGATGATTGAGCGCGAGCTAGAAGGCCGGCTCAAGCGCCGTGGGCGCGAAGTGATCCGTGACCTCACAGAAGGACGTACCCGAGAAGAAGCAGTTCGTACCCTCCATGACGACGTGGAAAGGCTGAGGCAGGAAATCGTCACGCTGCGCGAGCGCCTGACCAAGCTGGAGGCAACGCCGCCGACACCGCCCGTGCCCCCGCCTCCGCCGCCGGACAAGGCCAGGGCAAGGCCTCCGGGCGAAAAAAAGAAAGCGGCCCGCGCCAAGAAGGCCACGGCGCTCTCCCCTGCGAGGCCCCCAAGAAGACCGATACGAAAGGCCCTGAAGCCCGGCCGCAAGAAGTAATTCCGCGCCATGCGCCTGGCCATCGACGGGCATGCCGACACGCCACAGCGCTTCCTCGACCTGGGGGAGCGCTTCGATGACCCGGCGTCTCGTGCCGAAGTCTCACTCCACAGGGCCCGCGTGGGCGGACTGGTCGCGCAGTTCTTCTCCATCTGGGTCGAACCTGATGCCTTTCCAGGTGAAGCCGCATGGCAACGCGCCCAGGCGCTTGTAGAATCCGTCGAAGAGCAGGCCCACGGAAGCGCCGAAGTAGCTCTCGCCCGAACCCATGATGAGGTCCGCTCGAACATCGAGCAGGGGATCTTTTCGATTCTCTTCGGGCTCGAAGGGGCCCACGCCCTCGGCGCCAGAGAAACGCCGATTTCGCCGCGGCTCGATCGGCTAAGAATGCTTGCCGAGCGCGGGCTCAAGTACGTCACGCTTACCTGGTCCACCTCGAACGATTTCGCCGGATCCTCTGGGGACCGGGGGCGCGACCGCGGCCTCTCCGCTCATGGACTCGAGCTCATTTCGACCTGCGCCGAGCTGGGCGTGCTCGTTGACGTCTCGCATGCATCGGACCCCACGTTCAACGACGTGGCCAAGTGGGCACGCGCGACGTCACGCCCGCTCGTCGCCTCCCATTCCTCCGCGCGCGCCCTGGCTTCGAGCCCCAGGAACTTGGCCGACGATCAGCTGCGCGCGCTCGCGGATACAGGAGGGATCGCCTCAGTCAATTACTACCCATCGTTTCTCTGCGACGCCTTCCGCGCGCGATTCGAGGCAGAGGCCCCGCGCGAGTGGCGCCGCGAGATCCACGCGCGCGCGAAAGTCCTCGAGACAAGCCCAGGTCGAGCCTCATTGCTCGCATTCCACCAGGTCTGCGAGCGGGCGCGGGCCATATCCCCCATGCCAACCGTGGAAACCGTCGCTGCGCACGTTGTGCACATGGTTAACGTCGCGGGCGAAGATCACGTTGGCCTTGGATCTGATTTCGATGGAATCGCAGCTGTTCCGGCGGGACTCGAAGATGCCTCGGCCCTTCCACGCCTCGCTCGAGCGCTCTCACAACGAGGGGCCGCTCCTCGCGTGATCGATAAGGTCTTCGCCGAGAATTGGCTCCGGATTCTACGCGCCGTGTAAACGCGCGGTGCACCCACATCGTGTATCCACAGGCAACTTTCATACACCGGTGAAAAACGGATCGTGCACCCCCTGCACTTTGCCCGGAAGACACGTAGTGGGCCGCCCAGATATTTCGAGCGCTCGAGCGGCGACGGGATTCGGCACCTGTCTTGCTTGAGTACAGGGCATGGCACGATTGGCCTTCCACCCAAGAGGCGCCCGCTCCTTCGGGCTTCCTCCAGAAGACGACAACCACTCCCTGGAGGGGCTCGTCATCGAGCGCCGCTACCGCGTAGGGCGGCAAGTCGCCATCACGTCGTCGGCGAGCGTCCATGAAGCGATCTCCTTGAAACCAGCGCGCGCCACCCATGGGAAGATGCACGTGGCGCTCAAGTTCCTTTCCCCCGGGAAGGCCCGGGATGCTGATGCGGTGGCGCGATTCACGCACGAGGCGTTCTTGGGGACCCGCTTCGACCATCCAAGCCTGGTCAAGGTGTTGGATTTTGGGCGTCTCCCAGACAAGCAACCGTACTTCGCCATGGCGCTCTGCAGGGGCTTGTCCATGAGTCGCCTTCTCGCTGAATCTGGGCCACTCTCGGTGCCGCTTGCCGTTTCGTTGCTCGACGATGCCGCCGACGCGCTGTCGTGCCTGCACGAGCATGGGGTCGTGCACCGAGACATCAAGCCGGGGAACCTGTTCGTGACCATGAGCAGCGGCAAGTGGCCTAGGCTCAAGGTGCTGGACCTGGGCGTGGCAGGTATCTTTGACGCCGAACGAGCACAAGCCCTCGGGATCGTCGACGTGGGCTCTCGGGGTACCTGGGGAACCCCCGCGTGCCTGGCCCCCGAGCAAGCACTTGGCATGCCCGTGGACGCCCGTGCCGACGTGTACGCCTTGGCGTGTGTCGCATACCGCATGCTCACTGGGAAAGAGCCGTTTTCCGGCAGCTCGGTGGAGTCCACGGTTTCCAAGCACCTGCTCAGCATGCCGATGGCGGCATCGCAGGCCAACCCGTTGCTCCCAGAGCAAGTCGATGGCGTGCTGGCATGGGGCATGGCCAAGCATCGGCAGTATCGGATCCCGACGGCCCGGGCGCTCGTCGCGGAGCTTCGAGACGCGCTTCACTAGCCAGCTAAACGGGCAGCTTCACGCGAAACAGGCTCCCCTTTGGATGGTTGTCCTCCACCCAGATCGTCCCTCCGTGGGCTTCGGCGACCATGCGACAGAACACCAAGCCCAAGCCTCGGCTTGAACGAGCATGGGCATGTGCCGAGGGGTTGAGCTGCACGTACTTGTCGAACACGATTTTCTTGTACGCATCGGGGATCCCTGGGCCCTCGTCACGCACGCGCAACTCGAGGTGCGAGTTGTCGGAAGACGCCTCAATCCCAATCGTTCCCCCTGCCGGCGTGTACTTGAACGAGTTGTCGATCAAGTTGTCTAGCAATCGCCTGAGCAGGTTCCTGTCTGCATGTACCCTTTCCCGCTGGCAAGCGAGCGACATGACCACACGGTGGTTGCGCATGCTCGCCCGACGCTTCGCGCCCGTGAAAACCTCGTTGGCGAGCGCACCAAGGTCGAGCTCGGCCGCGGCCACGCATAGCGCACCGTCCTCCGCCTTTCGCACGTCCAGGAGATCGAGCACCATCCGGTTCATCGAGCTCACCGCGACGAAGGTGTCCCGGAGCGCCTCGCCCGCATTCTCGGAGAAGGAGGATACCTCCTCGATGTACTCCAAGTTGGCGATGATGGTCGTGAGCGGGCTCTTCAGGTCATGCACGAGGAAGGCGATCAAGTCGTCTTTCTGCCGCTGCACGCGGACGAGCTCGTCCCGCTCGGCCTTGAGACGCTCGGTGAGGCGACGGACGCGAAGCAACGACCGAACCCGCAGCAGCAGCTCAGCTCGCTGGATGGGCTTTGTGAGGAAGTCGTCGGCTCCCGACTCCATCGCCTGCCTATGGTTCTTCAGGTCGTTCATGGCGGTGAGAAAGGCGATCGGAACGTCCGCGCCGCCAGGGCAGCCGCGCAATCGCCGGCATGTCTCGAAACCGTCCATTCGAGGCATCGATATATCGAGGAGCACCATGTCCGCCGGCTCCGATGAGAAGGCATCGAGAGCCTGTTGCCCTCCCTCGGCCAAGATCACGTCAAACCCCTCGGCGCCGAGGTTGGCCTCGACAAGCATTCGATTCTCGAGCACGTCGTCCACCACGAGGATGCGCTCCCTGCGAGTGGCCGCCTCTTCGGTCATCTTCGTCTCCTGGCCACGTGCGACGCTACCAGATCGGCGAACTTGTCGGTGTCAATGGGCTTGCTCACATAGTCGTCGAAGCCCAAGGAGAGCACCCTCTCCCGATCCCCCTTCATGGCGTACCCCGTCACGGCGATCGTAGGCAGGCGTGCATCTCGGTCGTTCTCGCGAAGTTTCCGCAGGAGCGCTTCCCCACCTCCTCCCGGGAACCGCAGGTCCATGACGACCAAGTCAATGGATTCCGAACCCATCGCGGCCAGCGCCTCATCCATGGAACCGGCCTCAGCGACGCGAAAGCCTCGATACTCCAAGATCTCGCGCGCGAGGTCCCTGCTGGGCTCGTGGTCGTCGACCACCAAGATCGTCGCCTGGAGACCGTCGCTCATGCGGATGGCTCCCCTGTCATGTCGGCCGAGAATGAAGCCACGAGGGGAAGGACCACGGTGAACGTGCTCCCTTCCCCAAGCTTGCTTCTCACCCGGACTTGCCCGCCATGCAAGCGCGTGAGTCTCCTCGACAGCGCGAGCCCAAGTCCCGTTCCTTCGGGTTTTGCCCCCGACGGGTGCTCAATCTGCTCGAACTCCCGGAACAACCGCGGGATGTCTTTCTCATCGATGCCGATTCCCGTGTCCTCGACGCTAATCTCGATGGCCGGCCCCATGAGCATCGCCGAAAGAGCGACCGATCCCCCGCGTGGCGTGAACTTGATACCGTTCGAGAGCAAGTTGTAGAGGACCTGCTTGATGCGCACTGGATCCACAAAGAGCTGCGGCAAGCCAGCGGGGATGCACACCGCGAGGCGCACGCCCTGCCGCTCGGCCAGTGCCTGAACAACCGACTGCACCCCTTCGACAATGGAAGTCAGGTAGCACCACTCCTTGTTGATCTCCATGCGCCCGGCCTCCACCTTGCTCAGGTCCAGGATGTCGTTGAGCAACGAAAGAAGATGGCGCCCGCTACGCAACACGTGCTGGACGTATTCCCGCTGCTTCGGCGTGAGTGGACCGTGGATCTCTTGGTCGAGAAGCTCCGAGAAGCCGATCACCGCGTTGAGTGGAGTCCGAAGGTCATGAGACATGTTGGCAAGAAAACGTGACTTGAACTCGCTCTGGCGCTGCGCGTGCTCCTTCTCTCGCTCAAGGCGCTCGAATTGCCTGCGCTCCGCCCTGTCGACGAGGGTCACCACGAAGAGGACCCTGTCTCCCAGCCGCATCGTGCTGGTGATCACTTCCAGGTGAAGCACTTCGCCGGTCGCTCGACGAGACACCATTTCGGTCGGCGTCCCATGACCAGCATCTAGAACCGGCGAAAGAAGAATCGAGTCGATGGTGCTGCCCACGAGATCACGCTCGGAAAGGCCAAAAATGCGGCAGGTCGCGGGGTTCACCGACTCGATGACCCCCTTCTCGTCGAGTGTCACGATCCCGTCGTGGACGTTCTCCATGACGGCGCGAAGGTAGGCCTCCCGCTCACGCAGGGCCGCTTCGGCTTGACGACAAGCCGTGCGGTTCTTTGTCTCGGCGAGCTCACGCTCGATGGCCGGAACGAGGCGGGCTAGGTTGTCCTTCATGATGCATTCGCTCGCGCCGGCTTTCATGAGGCGCACGGTAGCGTCCTCGCCTATTGAAGCGGTGACCACCAGGACGGGGACTTGCTTCTGCGATTCCTTGGCGATGCTCAGGACTTGGAACGCCGAGAACTTGGGCAAGCGGTAGCTCGCAAGCACGACGTCCCACGCCCGGCTTTCAAGAGCCTCACGGAAGTCGGAGGCGGTCTCTACCCTCATGAAATCCACTTCGAAGCCTGCGCGCCGAAGCAAGCGAGTGATGAGCAAGACGTCCTCTTGCCAGTCCTCGACAAAGAGGGCACGCAGCGGCCGGAGCGCAGTCGCGTCAAGCATCGCGGACCTCGCGCCAGGGCTCCCGCGTGCTTCTTGCGATAGCGTCGAGCACGTGATCCCCCGCTACCATCTCGGCCGCGGCACGGGACTCGCCGGCTTCGCGAACAGGTAGCCCTGGAGGAACTCGCAGCCCATGTCAACCAACGCATCTCGCTCGCTCACTGTTTCCACTCCCTCCGCAATCACCATGATGGCCATGTCCTTGAACACGGAAATCATGGAGCGGACCAGCTTTCGCTTGGTTGCCTCGCGATGAATGTTGCGGACAAGCGCCATGTCGAGCTTCACGATGTCCGGCTCGAGTTGCGCGAACGAGGCGAGCCCCGCGTAACCCGCGCCGAGATCATCAATGGCGATTCGGTACCCGAGCTTGCGCAAGATGTCGATTCGCTCCCCAAGCCTTTCGACCGAAAGGAGGGATTCGCGCTCGGTGATCTCCAAGATCACTCGGGTGGACATGAGCGCGAGCGGCGTGTCGTCGCGGTAGAGAGTGTCGTCGCCGAGCTCGAGAGGATGAACGTTGACGAAAAGCAGACCCTCCGACGGTGCCCCGTGCTGGGTCTCGGTGACGGCCTTGCGCACCAAGCGCCCGAGATCATGGACGCGTCCGAGCTGCCGAGCGGCGTCGAAAAGCGCTGCGGGTGTGGTCAAGATCGGATCGTTGGACCGGAGGAGCGCCTCGTGCCCATAAACCTCACGCCGCGGCCAGTACACGATGGGCTGGTACGCTATCCATGTCATGCGTACCGCTCGCTCGAAGGCGACCTCGAGCGCCATTCGGTCACCCGTGCTCTTTTCTTTCTCGCCGACGAGGTCGAGAGCCTGCCGCTTGAGCCTCGCCATTCGGCAAAGCTGAACCGCCCTCTCGACGCTGGATCTCAGGGTGCCCGTGTCCACTGGCTTGATGAGGTACCTCAGTGCTCCACTCTCGACCGCCTTTGCCGCTGTTTCCACGCTGGGTGATGCAGTGACGAGGATCACGGGGATGTCCAGGTCTTGCTCCCGAACGCGCCGCAGAAACTCGATGCCGTCCATGCCTGGCATGGCGATGTCACTCACGACGGCATCGAAGCGACCCTCTGCAAGCCGCGCGACCGCAGCACTTCCCCCTGAAGCCGCATCGACCAAGTAGCCGCTCGCCTCGAGGTTCCGCGTGAACGCCCGAAGGATCTCCGGGTCATCGTCGACCAAGAGTACTCGGCCCCGCTTTTTTTCGCTCTGCGCTTGCGGGGGTTTCGATGACCTACGTCCCGTTTCTCGGTCGGCAGCCACCCCGGTCTATTCTAACCCTTTCCGCTCTGCGGTGGCAGGTGGAGAATGCGTTGGCGAGCTACCGTCGAAGCTCGCTGGCGATCTCCTGGGCAATCTGCCGCGCGCGCTCCACTTGGTCCGGAGGCAACGAAATCGCGCCAACCACGGGATGGCCACCGCCGCCGTAACGCTCGCAGATCTGCGCGATGTTGTGGGTGCGGGCCGCTTTCGCCCATGGGTTGCTCCCCACAGAGATCTTCACGCGCGAGGCGGCACGTGTGATTCCGACCGTGTAGCGGGTGTCAGGGAACAGCATGTAGGCAATGAACTTGTTGTGGGCCTCCACCCCGTCGTCGCTCAGGTCGAACGAGACGACCCCGGCATCCAATCGAGCACGCTTCCGGATGATTTCGACGTGTTGTCGATGGCGCTCGAGGAGCGGTTTCAAGGGCCCGGCCACGTAGTCGGACTCTGCAATCTCGCAGAGGGGCCTCTCCTGGAGGTCCCGAATGAAACGGCCGGTACTCCCGAAATCCTTGTTGTTCTCGACCCAAGTCATGAGCCGGAGCGCGGGCTCCTTGAGCTCCACGGCGGTTCGGGCGTCTGGGAACTGGGCACCGTCGATGGTGTCCGCCCAGTGGATGAGCTCGGCATAACGGGTAGCATCAAAGCCGAACCGGGATACGAGGATTTCGGCTTCGAACTTGGTATTGGAGCGCGCGGACGGGTCATAGAACTTCTTTCCGCTCTTGTCTGCCTCGAAGTGTGCGCGGTCCTCGGGAGACGAGAAAGCACTGACATGGTGATCGAACCACCACGTAAGCCGCGGCGACTGCGAGTAGCGGAAGTCAACGCACGCGTGCTCGTCGGCGTCAAGCGCGTGGGGTGGGAACGGATCGCCTGCCTTGTGCTGGAGGCCCAGGTACTCAATCTCGGCATCCGGTCGGACGCGGTCGCGATAGAAGCGAGCCATCAATGCCGCCGACGCTGCTCCGTCGAAACAGTTGTCATGAAATAGGATCTTCAGTCGCAAGCTATCCTTCCGGCTCTCTGGGACACGTCCACTTTACCTCGTAGGATCTGACGATCGGAGAAGTTTCCCTATCCAGGCTTGTTAGGCGGAAGGTCACTTGCAGGAACTTCGAGTCAGCTACCGGCCCTGGAGCCGCCTGCAGGTTGGCTGGCGGAATCAGGAAGGGGCCAATCAGTGGCTGCGCGGCCAGCGTCGCCAGGTCGTCACCTGCACGGACCCAAAGCTCGAGCGTGGTCATGGCGGGCGCGGTGGCATCGTACTTGATCGAGGTCCAGTGTGCCTTTTCGCCATCCGTACAACCCTCGAGGACAGTCGTGTAGTCACCGCGAGGTCGCGTGATCGTGCGGAGTCCAATTCCCGTAAAGTCCGAGTACGTGTAGGGCGCAAGTCCGACGGGAAACACGTCGTCCACCGCGCCCGTTGCTACGACCGGCGCTCCGGTATTTGGGTCCAGCTTGATGCGTGAAGCGTTGGACGTGCTTTGGTTCACCGTCCAGACATTGCCGTCAAAGTCCACGGCAATTCCCACCGGGACCCTGCCCTTCAGATCCCACGGTCCTTGAACCGCCAGCGAGTCAGAATTTACCCTGGCAACCCTGGCGCCGAGGCTTCCATCGTGGGGGTGGAGCGCCACCCAGATATGGCCTTGTGCGTCGACGCCAACGCCCCGCGAGCGCCATTTTACGTAGGTTCCCGGAATCGCCACTTCGCTCCACTTCCCATCGGCAGGGTTGTAACGAAGCGCGGCCCCACAATTCCAGGATCCCAACCACACGCGATCTTTCTTGTCGACGGCAATGCCATAGGAACCGCCGCACGCGAGTCCGGACTGAACAACGCGGTTTCCCACGATCTGGCCAGTTGCCGTGTTGATCTTGAGGATGCCGTTGCTGCCACAGCATCCGTTTGGCACCCAGAGGAATCCCTTTGAATCGATGGCGGCGCCATACGGAAAGGCATCGAGGCTGCCGGTCGCCGGAACTCGACGGATGAGCTCGCCCGTGTCACCTCGGAGCTGGTAGAACGCCCGCTCATCGTGCATGCCTATCCACGCGTTGCCGGTGGGGCTGCCATCTGAGCCGGCGTCGATGGCGACGGCTCTCCCGACGCCGTTCTTCGCCCCGACGATGACGGAGAACTTGATGCACTCGTCGTCCTCTCCCAAGAACTCCGCGGGATCCGCGATGTTAATCTTGCCGTCCCGGTTCGCATCCCTCGAAGTGTCGATTGTGTTGTTGCCGTTGTAGTCCTGGCAGTCGTCCTCGAGGTTCATGACCTTGGTGGCGGTCGGTTGAATGTGGATCGGTGGATCGCTGTAGAATGCCCGGTTCGCGACCCATACGTTGCCCTGGAAATCGACGGCGGTCCGAGAGGGGTTATGTTTTGAACCCCATGGCTCAATGGGTCCTGCAACGGCACCCATCACATTGACGAGGCGTCTTCTCGTCACGGATGCGTAGCGGGCCACCTCAGCGCCGGTTCGCGTGTCAAGCTTGGATACCGTGCCCTCTCCAGCGTTGGCGATCCAAAGGAAGTGGTAGTCGATTGTCTTGCTGCTCAGGACCAGGTCGCCGTCGTCGTTCAGGCCCACGCCATCAACCGTCACCGACTTGAAGCCAGGTGGGGGTTGACTCTCGGGCATCGGGAATGGCGTTCCCTCCCCGAGCGAGCTCATGTCGCAGCCCGGCGTGCAGTCGCCGCACATCGAAAGAACTCCATCATCGACCTTGCCGTCGCAGTCGTTGTCGACCGTGTCACATCTCTCTGGACGCGGAGCCACCTGACCTTCGCATTCCCCCCAGGTCTTGGTAGCCGGGTCGCAGCGCCTGACCCCAGCCATGCATGGGGGGTTCACCATTTGCTCCGGCTTGCCGTCGAAGCAGCTGACCGAAGGTGAACCCACCTCACAAGGACACCCCTTCCCGGTCGGCTTGGTTACGCAGTCGCCAGAACAGCCCGTCCATCTCCCGGGGTCGCTGTCGTCACAGTCGGGCCCGTCCGGGCATCCAGCGCCGTACCCGTCCCGGTCGTAGTCGGTGCCCGAAGGACACTTGGGATTCTTGTTCCCGTCCTGGCCAGTTCTCTGTGAACTGTTCGGACCGCAGGACAAGATCAGGCCAGCCAGCAGCAGACACGTTGTGAAGCGAACGAAACCCGGCCGTTTCATGTCACCTCCGGAGTGACTGGTCGCTGTGTGAGCGCCTCTAATGCAATCGCCCAGCCATGGTCGAACCATTTGGTTTTGCGTCGTTTTTTTTGAGATGGGGACAGGTGACCCGACCGTCTTCGCACGCCCCTGCGACATCTGGTTACACTTGACACCAGAGGGGTTCCCCTCGCATCCTCGACCACCGTGAGCTTGCCGCTTCTCGCCGCAGTGGTCATTGCCGGCCTCGTTTTGGGGTACCGATACTATGGTGGCCTGATTGCTCGGCAGTACCGTCTAGATCCCTCGGCACCAACACCCGCCGCCAGGGTGAACGATGGCGTCGATTTCGTGCCCACCAAGCCGTTCTATCTCTTGGCGCAGCACTTCTCTGCAATTGCCGCGGCGGGACCGATTGCCGGCCCCATTCTCGCCTGCCAGCAATTCGGCTGGGTGCCATGCCTCTTGTGGATTTCCCTTGGAGTGGTCTTCATCGGCGCCGTCCACGACTTCTCAACACTCGTCGCTTCCGTGCGGCATGACGCACGCTCTATCGCCGAGGTCATCCGGACCAACCTGGGACGTCGCGCGTGGGTGGCCATGATGGCCTTCATTTGGCTGGCACTCATCTATGTCGTTGTCGCGTTTACTGACGTGACCGCGCAGACCTTCGTGACCGGAGACGATGACCTCGCTGGCCTGCCTTTCCGGTTCAACCCCGGGGGCGCCGTAGCCATCTCGTCTATTCTCTACCTTGGTCTCGCCGTAGTGATGGGGCTGGTCAACCGCTACCTGAGGCCGCCACTCTGGCTTCAAACGTTGATCTTCGTGCCTGCAACCTTGGGGGCGGTCTGGCTGGGTACCCGGTTCTCGACGATCATCCTGCTCGAGCCAAGGACCTGGACAATCCTAATCCTGCTCTACTGTTTCGTGGCGTCCCTAACGCCAGTCTGGGCGCTTCTCCAGCCACGGGGCTACCTCGGCGGATTCGTCTTGTACATGGCCCTAGCCGTCGGAGTCATTGGTATCTTTTTCGGCGGCTTCGAGATCGCACAGGCCCCGTTCCACGGTTTCCGTTTCGACCAGCCCATGGGCTCCTTGTTCCCGTTCCTGTTCGTCACGATTGCGTGCGGCGCCTGCTCCGGATTTCACGGGCTCGTCTGTTCTGGCACCACGTCCAAGCAAATATCGAAGGAAACGCACTGCGCGCCCGTGGGCTTCGGGGCCATGCTCCTCGAGGGTTTCGTCGCCGTGGTGGCCCTCACCACGGTGATGATCGCGACCAAGGCGGACATTGCGGGCAAGGGACCAGGGGCGATTTATGGCCAGGGACTCGGTCGTTTCCTCACGGTCATCATCGGCAAGGAGAACCTCGTCTTCGCCATCACCTTTGGCGCCATGGCGTTCTCCACGTTTGTCTTTGACACCCTCGACGTGGCGACGCGCCTCGGACGATTCATCCTGCAGGAACTCTTAGGCCTGGAAGGGAAACGGAACGCCGTCTTGACCACCGCTTGTACCTGCCTCGTTCCCCTCGGGTTTCTCTTTGCATCCGGTCCTGGCGCCTACCGCTTGTTCTGGACGCTGTTTGGTACCAGCAACCAGCTCCTCGCTGCCCTTTCCCTCCTCGGGATAACAGTCTGGCTCAAGCGATCGGGCAAGCGTTACTGGTACACGCTCTATCCCATGATCTTCGTCATGGGGATAACCGCGTGGTCACTGGCCGTGCAAGCGAGGGTAGCGCTTACGAAAGGTGGCCTCGTCCCACTTATCAACGGAACGGTCGCCCTCATGCTCCTTGGCCTTGCGGGGGTCCTCACCTATTTCGGTCTTCGCGCCATGAGAGGTACACGCCCTGCGGTCGGGGAGCTAATGGATACGGCGTAGTATCGGCCCGTCGGGCGAAAACTCCCAAGCACGGCGAGGAGCTCCCGAGCTGCTCTTGGCGTGACGAGGCATGTCCGTGGTGGGCACCTGAAAAACACCCCTGGCGCCACATTCGGGGCAGCGCTCGAACGGGGCTGTTCTGGGTAAGACCGCGTCACAGATCGTGCACTTGACGTTCATAGCGTGCGAGACATTGCAAGGCATGGACCTACGTTGTAACGTCCGCGCCGATGATGATGTATCCGTTGGCAAAGACTCTCCATTTATTCGGCGTTCTCCTCTGGGTTTCTGGGCTCTTTGCGGTCGCCGCGATCCTGGCGTTCCGGACGCGCGAGCAGGACAAGGGAGTTCAGGCGAAGCTTGGCCTCTTGGCCCGGCGTCTCGCGCTATTTGGCGACGCCGGTTCAACCTTGGCGATCCTTTTCGGCCTTAACCTCCTGCTCACGTCCCGCGTCTTGTCGATGCCCTGGATGCATCTGAAGCTCACGCTGGTGGTTGCGTTGATAGGCATGCATGGCTGGCTTCGGGTGAAAACAAAGAGAGCCGCCCAGGGTGTCGCGGTGTCCTTGGGCATCCCGGCGATGGCTGGGCTGGCCCTGGCCATTTTCGCCATTCTGGCCCTCGCCATCTTCAAGTATCCCCTTGCCTCGTAGATACCGCTTCGGATCCGCCAATCTGGAACCGCCAGACCGGCTGGTGCTCGCCGAGGCAACCAACCTCTTGCAAGAGCTCCCAGCGGGAAGCACGAATCTTTTCTACGTGGATCCACCGTTCGCGACCGGGGTGGAGCGTCGGAGCTCGTCCGGGTTTTCGTTTGACGACCGAACACCTGGCGGCCTGCACGCATACATCGAGTGGCTAAAGCCCTGCTTGGCGGCCATGCACCGCGCCACGGCCGACGACGGGTCCGTCTTTGTCCACCTCGACTGGCGAGCGTCTCATCATGTCCGGGTGGAGATGGACCGGCTCTTTGGCACGGGTCGGTTGGTCAACGAAATCGCGTGGTGTTACTCGGTCGGAGGAAAGAGTCGGCGCGCCTTTGGGCGCAAGCACGACACGATCCTCTGGTTTGCCAAGGGTCCCGACTATCGCTTCTTCCCTGACGCAGTGCGCATTGCGAGAAAACCCGGCTCGCACATGAAGAAGGAGCTGGACGAAAGCGGGCGCCCGGTGCAG
Organism: Deltaproteobacteria bacterium; assembly: GCA_016210055.1. Classification (GTDB taxonomy): domain Bacteria; phylum Myxococcota_A; class Polyangia; order Haliangiales; family SHYZ01; genus JACQUZ01. The sequence continues at coordinate 37,037 of JACQUZ010000123.1, forward strand.
GTCAAGCGGGACGCCCGGACTGGGAAGGAGTACCGCTATCCAGTTCATGTAGGGAAAGTCCCCGAGGACTACTGGACGGATATCGAGACCCTGAACCGCAAGGACCGAGAGCGGACGGGTTGGCCTACCCAGAAGCCGGAGGCCCTTCTGACACGCATCATCCTGGCGGCGAGCGCCCCCGGGGACCTGGTGTCGGACCTGTTTTGCGGCTCCGGCACCACCGCAGCCGTGGCGCAGCGGCTCGGACGAAGGTTCGTCGCGGGAGACGTGTCGCGGGATGCGCTCCGGATCGCCGAAGTCCGCCTGCGGCGACAGGGGGAGGAGCTCGCTCGGCAGGGGTACAAGGTGCCGGATCTTGAGGTCATCGACTAGTACCCCGAGCCCCGCCACCCGTCCTTCGCCAAGCGCTTACGCGCCCTGGAGGAGCCTTTCCAGCTCAGTCACGACGGCATCAGCCACTCTTGACATGGGGGCGGCCCGCTCCTCGCCCGCAAGGTCATAGGTTAGTGGCTCTCCCCGCCTGAGGATGGTCTGGATGGCCTGTTCGATCTTGTCGGCCGCCGTGACGAGCTTGGGAACCCCTTTCCGATCCCCGACCCACCGAATCGCTTCTTTCACGGCGAGGATCATCGCAAATGGGTTGACCTTGTCCTTCCCTGCGTGCTTGGGCGCCGAGCCGTGGATGGGCTCGAACATGGCGTGGCGATCGCCGATGTTGCAGCCGACCGCCATGCCCATGCCGCCTTGGAGCACGCTGGCCAGGTCCGTCACGATGTCGCCGAACATGTTGGTCGTCACGCACACGTCGTAGTACTCGGGCTGACCGATGAGCCACTGAGTGAACGCGTCGACGATGGCGATGTCCTTCTCCACATCTGGGTAGTCGGCGCCAACCTCGCGAAACACTTGACCAAAGAGCTGGCATCCCTTGAGAACGTTGTCCTTCACAATTGCCGTGACGCGCTTCTTTCCGTCCTTGGGCGCGCCTTTCCCCCGCTTGCGGCTGAGCTCGAACGCGTGGCGAATGACGCGCTCGGACGCGTCGCGGGTAATGATGCGCGTGTCCACCGCGACGGGGACCTTGCCGCCCCGCGTCAGATTGCCCCCTACGCCGGCATAAAGGCCCTCGGTATTCTCGCGGACGATGATCATGTCGACTTTTTCAGGATCCCACACGCGCTGGTTCTTCCCGTGGATGCGATGAGGGACGCCGGGGTAGAGCTTGACCGGACGGACGTTGGCGTAGAGGTCCAGGCGAATGCGGTTTCCGATGACCGGTGACCAGCCGGCCATTTTCCCGTCCTTCATGGTGACGGGGGCGCCGCTCTCATTCGGCCAACCCACGGCGCCGAGCAGCACCACGTCTGCAGCCTGGCAGCGCTCCTCGGCCCCTTCTGGCCAATCCCGAGAACCGTGCTTGAGGTAGAACTGGCCACCGCACGGTATCTCCTCAACGAGGAACTGAACGCCCGCCCGTTTCTCGACGGCGCTGAGCACCTTGAGCCCCTGCACCATGACTTCGGGCCCAGTTCCGTCTCCTGGTAGGGCCACGACGTGGATTTTCATGACACTCTCCTATGACTGAACAAACATTCAGACTACCTGGAAGCGGCCGCTTGCCTGCCGGCCAAACCCCTGGCAGGATTCCGCCTCATGCTGGCAAAACTCTTCCTCCAGTACTTCATGGCCGTGGTGTTCGGAATCGGGATGGACGAAGGGTATGCAACCGTGTTCGGTACGCCTGGAGACCCGCACGACGGGGATACGCTTGCCTGCGACCGTCGTCCTATCCCGCAAGATGAATCACTCTGCGCCCACCGGTGGTTGCCATGCGGAACCCGTATCCTGGTCCTCAACCTGGAACGTCCAGGCATAACCTCCTGCCGAGTCGCCGATAGGGGTCCCTTTGGTGTCGATAGGGGAACCGGTCGCTGGCGAGGCATCATCGATCTGGCCCCAAAGGTAGCGCGCGACCTTCGTTTGGACGGCCGCGATCTCGTGCGGCTCGTGTACAAGCTTCCCCCTCCGGGACACAAGGTGTACGAAAACACGGCGTTTCTGACCCCACGCCGAATTGGGCCCGCGCTTTAGGCGCCTGGCCCAGAGTTGCTACTTGGGAGCCCCCCCGCCGGCATCCGGTGAGCCAGCCTTCTCTGCAGTGGGGGTCTCCTCGTCGTCCTCGTCATCAAAGCCAGCCATGGACTTGGCCGTGATCTGCGAGAGGTCCGGCCCCTTGCCCGCTGGGGCCGCAGCTGGAACAACACCCGCGGCCTGGGTCTTGGCGGCCGCCCCCTCCTCCTCTTCGCCCAAAGGCACCTGTGGCCCCCTCCCCGCCCAGGGGAAGGCCTCGTAGACAGGCTTCCCCTGCTTCCAGTTGACCGCCGCCTTGGCAATCGTTGGGACATACATGACGAGGGCGAGCGCTGCGCACGTGATTCCCAGAGTCGGGAAAATCGCGCGGGTCACCTGGCCGAACGGCTTCTTGAACACGGCCGCAGCCACGAACAGGTTCGTCGCTACCGGCGGCATGAGGTAGCCGATTTCCATGTTGACCACGAACACGATCCCAAAATGGAGCGGATCGATTCCATAGAGCTGCCAGGCCACGGGGGCCAGCATGGGCGCGAAGACCAGGGTGCAACTAATCGAGTCCATGAGCGCCCCAATGACAATCAGAACCAGGTTCACCAGGAGAAGGAATCCGAATGGCCCAAGGCTCATGCTCCGTATCCAGGTCATGAGCCGCTCCTGGACGCCTATGAGGGCGAGGAACTCGTTCAGCCCAAAGGCCAAGACAATGATGAGGATGAGAGACCCCATGAGGGCCGCAGCCTCCATGAGTGTCTCGAAGAGCTTTTTCACGGAAAGCTCTCTATAGATCAGCATGGTCACCGCTAGGGCATAGACAGTGGCAACAGCGCCCGCCTCGGATGGGGTGTAGAGCCCACCATAGATCCCTCCAAGGACGAGGAGCGGAAGCAAGAGAGCCCAGATCCCTTCCTTCGTGGCCGCCCAGAGCTCGCCAAAGTTGAATTTCTGTCGCCCCCCCGGAATCCCCAACCCGACAACCACGGCATAGGCCGCAAGAAGGCCGCCAATCAGCAAGGCGGGAACGAGGCCCGCCAGAAACATGTCCTCTGGCGAAACCGCCGCCGATGACCCGCTGATGCTGATGGCATAGATGAGCATGGAGATGGACGGCGGAACCAGGCAGCCGAGGGACCCGGCGGTCGTCACCAGGCCGAGCGCGAAGTTCTCTGGGTACTTGGACTGGACCATGGCCGGAAACATGATTGAACCCACGGCGATGAGGGTCACCGGGGACGAGCCGGAGATGGCCGCAAAGAACATGCAAGCGGCAACCGCCGCGACGGCCATGCCGCCGGGAAGCCAGCCGAGGCCGGCGCGCGCCACCGTCACCAGGCGCCGTGCGATTCCGCCCGCCGTCATGATGGCGCCCGATGCCATGAACAGGGGAATGGCCAGGAATTCCTGGCGAACCAGGAGCCCCTCCATGTTCTGCATGATAGGGAGGAGGTCTCTTAGCTGGTTGTGTTCCCCGGTGAAAAGGTAAAAGCATAGCGCCGTCGCCGTGCCCATGAGGACGAACAGGGGAGCCCCGATGAGCGCTAGGGCGGTGAGGGTCGCCAGGAAGAGTGCCATTACGACACCTTTTCTCCCGTGACCTCACGGCTTGCGACCTGGCCGAGAAACCTCAGGATCATGACAACGAACGTATACGGGAAGATCAGGAAGACGCACCACCTGGGGATTGGAGTGGGATCGAGATTCCCAACAAGGTGGTTCACGAGCCAGCCGCGAAAATGGTCCTGGATCGACAGGCAAGCCAAGAGCAAGAGGAAGATGCATAGTCCCGCCGTAGCCACCAAGGCTAACCCCCGTACGATGGGGACGACGGACTGGGGCCAAATTTTTTCCCCCATCTCCAGGGCGAGGTGTCGTTTCTCGTACGTCGCCATGGAGGCTCCAATGAAACCTACCCAGAGCATTGATGACAGGGCGATGGGCGGAGCCCATACCACGCCGTTCGGGAACGCCAGGAGGATCCCCTTGATGAGGAGCGCAAGTCCTGCCGTCACTGCTGCGGCAAAGAGCAGGGAAGCTCTCTTGGAGAACTTCACAAGCTGAGGTTGGTCCTTCTTCTTGATGGTTCGAAGCGCGCCGTACGCCAGCACGAGCGTGAGGGCGAGGTTCAGGGCTAACGAAACGGGCCCATGAATGACTGCTGGATCTGCCTCAAGGCCTAGGCGGCCAAGGATTGCCAAGAACGCTGCCGAAAGCCGCCCCTCAGTCCGCGAGAAGACCCGCTGCATGACGTTCGCGAACATCACGAGCGACATGAACAGGAAGAGGGTTGCTGCGAGGAAACGTTCGGCCCGGTAGATAGCCGCGTCGATCTTGCCGAGGATGTTCAAAGCCGGGTCACTTTACCTTGCCGGCACGGAAGTCGGAAAGGCCTTTCTCGACGGCATCCAGGAGCCCTACGGCCTTCTTCCCCTGGGTCTTTCGGAACGAGGACCGCGCGGGAAGGGAAGCTTGCTCGAAGACCTTCTTCTCGGCGTCCGTCAGCTCATAGACCTGGATGTTCTCCCCCTGGAGGACGGCCAGGAGGTCGGGGATGATCTTGCGCACTGCCTTCCGGCCCTTCGCCTGAAGCGTCCTCCCCTCGTCGACGAGGATTTTCTGCAAGTCGGGGGGGAGCTTTTCGAACCATTCCTTGTTAAACGCGATAATGGCCGCCTGATAAATATGGTTCGACACGGTGAAGTACTTCACCGACTTGTACCAGCTCGCGGCAATGGCGTAGAGCACGGCTTGGTCAAAGCCGTCCACCGTGCCCGTTTGCAAGGCGGTCAGCACCTCCGTGGGGGGAATTGGCACCGGAGACGCCCCAAATGCCTTCCACATGTCCAAGTGGATGGAGGATTCCTGCGAGCGCATCTTTTTCCCCTTGAGGTCCGCCGGCTTCTTGGCTTGCTTGTCCTTGGTGCCGAGCTGCCTGAATCCGTTCTCGCTCCAGAAACCGAACACGAGGCCGTACTGGGGGAAAATCTCCTCGATGGGCTTGGTGAGCACGTTGTCGATGACGTAGTCGACCTCGCCGAAATTACGGAAGAGGTAGGGGATCTCGACGACGTTCACCTCGGGGATCTGCGAAGCCATGGCACCCGTCGAGGCGCCCACGGCCTGGATTTGCCCTCGCTTGCACTTGATGACCGATTCGTTCTCATCACCGAGCGTGCCGCCGAGGAACACCTTGACCTTGATCCGACCGCCCGATTTCTCCTCGACTGCCTTCTTGTACTTCTTGAGGAGCTCAGACCATGGCGTGTTGTCCGGCGCCACGGTAGCGATCTTCATGACATGATCTTCGGCGCGCGCCGATCCACCGAGCCCCGTGGCAACAACAAGCAACACCAACCCCGTAGCAGCAAGCCTTGCAAGACGCGACATCCTCCCCTCCTTGCCGGCTACGTTAGCGAGCTTGAGCGTGGTGCGTCAACCGAGCGGTGCATGAGTGCCTTGCCCCGACGGTGGGAGCGAAAGCGATTCGGTTGACCGGTCGATGAGCGTCTCGAGGACCGAGGGTGGAATGGCCCTAAACCCCCTTGCCCCATGGCGGTAGAACAGCAGAAAGAGATAGGAACAGGCGAGGGCTTCAAGCCCTGCTAGGCGCAGGAGCAACCTCTGCCAGTCCAGCTCATGTCCGTGACTGAGGAGGACCTCTTCCACTACCGGGTCACCCACTCGGTCGTCACTTGCAGCGGCGATCCGGAGCCACAGGAGCTCCTCGATGGGGGCAACCCGAACCCGCAGGTCTAGAAGATGCACTCTCTTCGAGTATTCGAACCAAGCCTCGTCGATGACACCGCCCAAAGGGTCGGGCAGTCCCCAGCTGACGGTGACGGCGACGGGACCATACTCCACTCGGGCGCGGGGCAAGGAGGGATCCGGAATAACGCGAAACCCGGCGGCCGAAAACGCATCGAGCACGTCCCGCGCGTCGGAGGGTCGCACGAGGAGTTCGAGATCACCGTCGACCACGATGCCGATTTGGGCGGAAATGCCAATAGCGCCACCGACGAGGAAAGGCCGCTTGCGTCCTTTCAACACCGCCATGACCCGGCGATAGGCAGCGCGTGACGCAAGGGAAAACTGCGGAAGGTCGAGCTCCGGCCGCGCTCCCCCCGGCGTCCGCTGCATCATCAACTCGGGGAAGAGCACGTTTGATGCCACGCCATTCTTTACCGAGTGGACAAGCTTGAAAAGACGTGAGAAAAAATGGGGACGGGTCGCTGGATCGGACCCCGTCGCCAACATGCCCACGACCGAGCCCACCGAGGTGGTTGCATTCGTGAAAACCGATGTTGGGGTTGTCCGCGAGCACAACGAGGACAACGCGTACGTCGATCCCGAAGGCAGGTATTTCATCGTAGCCGACGGCATGGGCGGGCACGCGGCCGGTGAAGTAGCGAGCGCCATGGCCGTAGAGGAGGTCGTCAAGTTCCTCGAGGGCGCGCGCGAGAAAATCGCATCCTTTGGCGAGCAACCTGCCGATGAAGCGCGGCAGATGATGGTCAAGCTGCTCGAGGAGGCGGTCAGGCGGGCACATCAATCGGTGTTCGAGCGCGGGGGCCGAGAGAGCGACAAGAAGGGGATGGGGACCACGCTCGACGTCCTGCTCATTGCCTCTGGGGAGGCTTTCGTGGCCCACGTGGGTGACTCTCGCACCTACCTCATCCGCAATGGCGCTGCCGCGCAGGTTACGACGGACCACACGGTAGCCGAGGTGTTGGTCATCGAGGGAAAGCTCTCGCCCGAGGAAGCCCGTCTTTCGCCGCTGCGGACGATCCTGGTCAACGCGATCGGCGTTTCCGCGGAAGTGGGCGTCGAAATGGCCCATATCCGGCTTCGCAAGGGCGACAACCTCCTCCTGTGTTCAGACGGATTGCACGACTATTTCCCCAGCGACAGGGAAATCGCCGAGCTCCTTGCAGAGCAAGGGGGGGAGGAAGGGCTCGCCCGTCTCGTCAACCTGGCGAAGGAGCGCGGAGGGCACGACAACATCACCGGAGTCCTCGTCGAGGTTGTCGAAGGGAACTCGGCGGACGACTCCGATCAGGAAGTGGACGACCGCGAGGGCATGGAGACTTCGCCACCGCCCGAGACGCTTGCCACGGAACCCACCCAGCCGACGCAAGTCCCACAAGCCCCGCATGCCATGAAGACGAACGGAAGCTAGCCGGCAAGGTCTCTTGCAGCTCCCCATAGCGCTTCTTCCAAGGATTCCGGGAGCGTCCAGGTCATGCCGGATGGTCCAGCACTTCCTTGAGGGACGTCGCCACCCGCGTCGCGTCCCGCACGCAGTCGTTCACGCCAACGCCGTGGGTGCAGCTACCCGCCATGACCACGCCCACCGCGCGCGCCCGGTCCTCGACCAAAGCGACCCGGCCCACGTGGCCGACGGTATACTGGGGAATCGCCCTGTTGTGCCGCACGATGCGCAGCACGTGGGGTGCCCGGCGCAGGGAGAGCGTTCGTCGCAGGTCGGCCTCGACGAAGCGGATGAGCTCCTCGTCCGAGAGGGCGACCACTCCCGGATCGCGCGCGCCCCCATAGATGAGGCGGAACAACACGGACCCTGGAGGCGCCCGGTCGGGCCAGACCGTGGACTCGAGCACGCATCCCAAGCAACGAACGGGCTCGCCTGACCCCACCATGAAGCCAAACCCTTGAATGGAGTGCTCTACCTGGTCATCGGGAGCAGTGGCGTGGACGACGACAGCCGGGGCGTACCAAGTTTCTCGAAGCGTCACGGCGACCGTGGCGTCGAGGTCGCGCATGAGCTCCGCGGCTTCCCACGCAGGGACCGCGAGCACCACTGCGTGTGCACGGAGCTCTCCGCCGCCTTCGAGGCCAAGGCGGAAGCCGTCCGTAGTTTTTTCCATCACCTGGACGCGCGTGCCGGTCCGGAGCACGGGACCCACGTCTTTCACCAGCGCAGCGACCAGCGCAGCGAGTCCCCCCCTCGGCGCCCACAATTTTGGCATGCGGCCGCGCGACGCCACGAGCCCTCGGAAGAGGCTCCCGTGCTCCTTTTCAAGCGCGGCGAGGCGCGGAAAGGCCGCGGGCAAGGAGATCTGCTCCGCGTCGCCGGCGAAGATGCCCAACACCAGCGGCTCGACGAGCGCATGGAGCGCTTCTTCGCCGACGCGGCGCTTGATGAAATCCGCGACCGTCTCCTCGGCCTCACCCCCCTTGGGAACGAGTGGCTCGCAGAGAAGGCGAAGCTTGCCCCGCCACGTGAGGAGCTCTGACGAAAGGAGGGCCGGAGGACCATTCGGAACCTGGCGCAGGGCGCCGCCGCGGAAAATCCAGCGGCGCTTGGCCTCCGGCTGCGCGCACACCATGTCTACGCCCAACTCCTTCGCCAGCCAAAGGCCACCGTCGTCCACGTTGTCGAGAAACCCGCTGGCCGCGTGCTCGCACAGGAATCCACCGACGTGCTCGGTGGCGAGGACGCCGCCTGCCCGACGCCCGGCTTCGAGGATGACGGGCTCGACGTCGGGCATTCGGCGCCGGATCTCCCGAGCTGCAGCAAGTCCGGCAATACCACCACCAACTATCGCGACGAAGCGTTTCCCATTGGACTCACCCATGGCTCTTGACCGCCTTGACCATGGCTCGGACGTGTTCCGGATCCGTCTCCGGAAGCACGCCGTGCCCCAGGTTGAACACGTGCCCCGTGCGACCGGCGGCATCAAGAATCTCTCTGACGCGCCCCTCGATGGCCTCCTTTGGGAGGAAAAGCGCCGTTGGATCCAAGTTCCCCTGCACGGCAACTCCGGGACCAAGGCGGGCGCGGGCATCGCCGATGTCCACCTTCCAGTCCAGGCCCACGACATCGGCGCCCGATCGACTCAGCTTGTCGAGGTAGGGTGCGCAGCCATTGACGTAGTAGATGATGGGCACCCGCGAGGAACTGAAGGTCGGCGACGATCGGAGTCGGTCGATGACGTCGCGGCTGTAACGCAGGGCGAACTCGGCGAAATCCCGAGGGGTCAGGATACCTGCCCAGGTATCAAAGATTTGGACCGCCTCGGCGCCAGCCGCTACCTGGGCCTCGAGGTAGCGCGAGACAGTAGCGGCGATCTTTCCGAGAAGCGCGTGGGCGCTCGCAGGTGACGCGAAGAGCAGGCGCTTGAGGTGCGTGAAGTTCTTCGAGCCCCCGCCTTCGACCATGTAGCTCGCCAAGGTAAATGGAGCACCAGAGAACCCAATCAGCGGCACGCGCCCCGCGAGCGAGCGGCGGATGCGGCGGATGGCCTCCATGACGAAGGGCAGCGTTTCCTCCGGGTCGGGATCCGCGAGGCGTTCCACCCGAGCCGCGTCGCGCACCGGAGAAGGGAGCACGGGGCCTTCCTCCGTGAACTCGACCGGGACACCCATGGCCTCGAGCGGGATGAGGATGTCACTGAAGAGGATCGCTGCGTCCATCTCGAACTCGTCGATCGGCTGAAGCGTCACCTCGCACGCTAGGTCCGGCGTCTTGCAGAGACCCATGAAGCTGGATTGGCTGCGCACGGAACGATATTGAGGGAGATAACGCCCTGCCTGGCGCATCATCCAGACCGGCGTGCGGTCGACGGAAAGGCCGAGGCAGGCACGAAGGAAACGGTGGGTGGGTTCCATTGGTTTTCCTAGGGGGTGGAGCGTGTCCCCCGGGCATGAAGGATGCAAGGAAAAGGACCGGCTAATCAAGACTTTCGAATGCCAATTTCCGTTCATCCTTCCGAGTGCGCGACGGTCGGCTCGCCCGTTGTCGTTGTCTTTGGGCCGCCGTTGCCCGGCCGCGCGGCGCTTGCAAGGGCGCTCGAGCACCGCCTGCCCGGCGCACGCAGGTTTTATGCGCCCGAGGGGAAGGTGCCGCCGGAGCCCATTTCCGAGGCGATGGGAAGCGGGGAGCTCCCCATCGTCGAAGGGAACTTCCGCACGGCCCACGAGCGACTCGAGGCGCGCGCATTCCTCGAACAGGCGGGTGCACGCCCGGTGTTCGTGGCTTGGCTGTGCGACGCCAATGAGGCCAAGCGAGAGGTCTATCGCCGCTATGCGGGCATGCCGACCCGATATGCGGATCACCTGTGGGCCCGATGGGAGGAGGACATGGCGAGCAGGCAGCCGCTCGGCCACGAAATCCCTCCCGCGGCCCTGGTTGGCGTGGGTGCCCGCGGATCCATCCTTGACCACGTTGTCAGGGTGGCCGCTGCGCTTGGGTTGCCTGAGGTCCTTCCTGAAAGGCGCCCTCCGCCCAGGAGAGTGCTCGTCGTCGACGACGATCCGGATGAGCTGGAGCTCATGGCCGAAGTGCTCGAGTCGAACGCCTGCCGGGTGTTCCGAGCGTCAAGCGCCGAGGAAGCCTTGGCCGTGGCGGGCAGTGAATCGCTCGACTTGGTGATCTCCGATCAGCAAATGCCGGGAGCCAAGGGGACCGACTTGGCCGCTGAGCTCTCGCGGCACCGGCCCGACATCCGCGTGGCCCTGGTGACCGGGTACGCAGAGGAGACAGTCGACATGGCCGTGAACGCACCAGGGGTTTCGGTCCTCCTTGCCAAGCCTTTCAAGGGCTCGGACTTGATCCGTCTCATCGACGAGCTGGCGGACCGGCCGGTGACTGTTTAGATTCAAGCCGTGGAGCTCCGCCCGTGGCGAAAGGCGCAAGGGACACAAGGCGCGAGACGCCCAGCACTGAATGACCTGGAATACGTGCATCGCCCCTACATGCTACGGGCGGGAAACCAGGTGACGGTGCTTCGCTCGGGGCGCGAAGCCTACCCCGCGATGCTCGAGGCGATCGCGGGCGCCAAGCGCATTGTGCACCTGGAGACCTACATCTTGCGCTCCGACGCAACGGGACGACTCTTCGGGGAGGCCCTCAAGGAACGAGCTTCCGCGGGTGTCGCCGTCCGCCTGATGTACGACGCGGTCGGATCACTCGGCATATCGGACGATTTCGTGGGCGACCTCCACCGCGCTGGGGTCACGATCGTCGAGTACCGCCCCATTGCACCATGGCGGCCGCGCTGGGGCCTGTCACGACGGGATCACCGGAAGATCCTCACCATCGACGACGGCGTGGCTTTCACCGGCGGATTGAACCTGGGGAACGAGTATTCACCCAGGGAGAATGGCGGAGACGGATGGCACGACGTGCACGTCCGCGTCGAGGGACCTTGCGCGCTCGAATTGGCCCGCATCTTCCGCAAGACCTGGATCCGAGCGGGGGGAAGCCCGTTTCCCGTTCCGCCAGATCCCTCCCTCGGTGTCGATGTGACCGCGGGCACTCCCCACGCGGCGCATGCGATGACGATCGACAACAAGGAGATGCGGCGCCGATCGGCGATTCGCCGCGCCTACCTGCATGCCATTCACCGCGCCAAGCGGACCATCAGCATCATGAACGCTTACTTCATCCCCGACCTTGGGATTCGCTTCGCGCTGCGCAGGGCAGCCGAGCGCGGGGTCAGCGTGAAAGTTATCGTGCCGTCGAACTCGGACGTCCCAGCAGCCCTCCACGCGAGCCACTATCTTTTCCCCTGGCTACTTAGAGCAGGAATCCGGATTTTCGAGTGGCCGGAAAAAATGATGCACGCCAAGACTGCTGTGGTCGATTCCACATGGTCCACGATTGGGAGCTACAACCTGGACTACCGCAGCTTGCTGTACAACCTCGAGGTCGTGCTGGCGATCGTGGATCGGCGGATGGGTGCGGAAATGCAGGCGCAGTTCGATTCGGACATTGAGAAGTGTCGCGAGGTCAACCTGACCGACTGGAAGCGACGGCCTTTCTTCACGAGGCTCACCGAGTGGCTTTGCTACCAGTTCCAGAGGTGGCTGTAGTCTTGTACATTCAAGGTGATGTCCGCTATCCATTCGGCACTCATCCTGTCCCCCCGGTGGAAAGCCGATCCTGAGCAGCTCACATTTGGGGAGCTCCTTCGGAGCACGGGGATCTCGGTCGAGATCCTGAGCTCATTTGATGAGCTTCGCGAGAAACTCGGACAGCCCGAAAAGAACAACGCCTGCATCCTTCTCGATGCGGGAGCTTCCGCCGAGCGGGAGAGCAGCCGCGCCATCGATGCCATCGTAGGCTTGATCAGCCGCGTGAAGATAAACTACCCATTCGCGTCGCTATTGGTCCTCTCTGCAACGCCCCCTGCCCCGCTCGTGACCGCCGCGTTCCGCGCGGGCGCCGACGACGTGATTGACATCAAGGCGGGAGAAGAGGTGGCGCTCCTGTCTGCCCTCGAACGTGCCGGGTCCAACGCGCAGGCGCGGGCCAACCGTCGGGCGCGCATGTTCGAGATGAGGAAGCTCGTCGACGAATTCCTGCGCGTGCTCGTCAAGGCCGAGCGCCGCACCTTGGAGCTCGAGGCCAACCGCGCGGGGGATGACATGGGCGAAGAGAAGGAGAGCCCGCCCCGCCTGCTTCTCGTCGATGACGACAGCAACGTCGTCGATCTCCTGAATGAATGGTTTTCAGGCGCAGGGATGAAGACGCTCATCGCGTACTCGGGCGAGGAGGCCATGGATCTCTGTGAGCGGGCCGAGAAGACCCGAAGCCATGTCGACCTGGCGCTCGTAGACAAGCAGCTCCCAGGTGTCGACGGCCTCGAGACGATTCGCGAGCTTCGGAAGCGATGCCCCGCGCTCCCCTGCATGATGATGACAGGCTACTCCTCGAGCGAGAGCGCTGTGCGGGCCGCCGACGTGGGCGTGGTCGGGTACCTTTTGAAGCCTTTCGACGACATGCGTGAGCTGACCCGGCGAGTCAAGGAGATCGCCGAGCGATATGCGGCCGAGCGCAGGGAGAGGCGGATGCTGGCCCGCATCAAGCAAAAGCACGCGCAGTTCCTGGAGCGGTACTTGAAGATCACGACGGATCTCGAGAAGCTCGGGGAGTAAGGCGCCGTCCGGCGCCTAAGATCAGCGAACCGTCAGTACTACGAGCGCTTCGTCATCGACCGGAGGCACATCTCCTCGGAACTCCGCCAGGGTCCCGAGGATGCGATCACGGACCTCGGCAGGCGCGAGGTCGCGTGCCGAGCGCACGACCCTTTGGAGACGACGATCGCCGAACGTGTCGCCGCTGGCGTTGGTGGCCTCGACGATTCCGTCGGTATAGAGGACCAAGAGATCCCCCTCGCGGAAGGGCTTCTCGGATTCCTTGAAGCGCACCTCGGGCAGCTCGCCCAAGATCGGACCACCACCGCCGAGGACGCCGAGCGGTGAGTCCCCCTGTGAAACATGGTACGGGACCTGGTGGCCACCGTTGGCAAATTGCACGATTCCGCGATTGCCGTCCACGAGCGCCGCGAAGCACATCATGTGGATCGGTCGCGAAGGTCGGTAGAGTGCTCGATTGAGCGCCGAGAGCACCGACGGTGCGTCCACCTTGGAACCCGACTCCATGACGGCATCACACGTGCTCTTCGCCACCGCAGTGACCATGGAACCCGCCAGGCCACTCCCCACGACGTCGCCAATGATCACCAGCACGCGCCCGCCACCCAAGTCATAGGCGGTCCAGAAATCGCTCCCTGCTTGCCCCGCGGGGCGAAAGTGCCCGACCCAGGAGACCTTGCCCGAGGAGCCCTCGGCAATCGCGGGCACGATGGCCTGTTGTACGGCGCTGGCCAGGTCGACTTCCTTCTCGAGGGTGAGCTTTTGGGCGGCTTCCCTGTGCAGGCGCATGTTCGCAGAGCAAGCCGTCACCGCCACGCGGAAGTCCTCGAGGAGCTTGCGTTCCCGCTCGCTCGGCCGGTGCCCCAAGGCAAGACCGACCGCACCCAGGGTAATGCCTCGGTCGACCAGGGGCAGGAGGACATCAATCCCTTGCCGCTCCTTGAGCGTCGACAGGGGCAAGCGCATGGCGCCGTACCTCTGGGCCGCGATCTCGTCGAGAATAATGAGCCGCGGATTGTGCTTGAACCATGAGAACAGGCCTCTTACCGCGTCGGGTACTGGCTCGAGCGACTCGCCGCCAGGCACCCAGGAATCCCAGTGCCCCTCCTTCCCGGCGGGCTCGAACAGCACCACCCGTGTCGTCCGAAATGCGCGATGGGCGGTTTCCGCTGCTGCAGAGAGGGCGTCCCCCAATGTGCCGAGGTCGAGGGATGTCTCAATGAACGACGTCAGCGCCTCCTCGACGGTCCGCTGGTGAGCCGACTGCTCCTCGTGCCTGCGCAGCCGGAGCGCGCAGGCCACTCCCCAGGCCAGGAGGACGATAAGTGCCATGACCACGGCAATCATGGGCGCGTTCCTCCGCGAGCACGCCCGCCAGGCCCGGTGGTATAGCTTACCTCGGTCCCGCTGTCGGCTTCCGGCGGCAGGACCTCCGCGGCGACCACGGTGACGTCGTCGAATATCGGGCGCCCGTCCATGTACCTGTCGACTGCGGAGAGGATCGCCGCCGGCAGCTTGGGCGCAGGGGTTTCTGCCATCGACATGAGGGCGGACCGAAAACGCTTCTCGCCAAAGGGTTCAGCGTACGGGGAGCCAGCGTCGACCAAGCCATCGGTGTAGAGAACCAGGCGGTCGCCCAGCTGAAACGCTCGCGACTGCGTGGTGTACGCAGCCTCGGCCTCCGCACCCAGGGTGTTGCCCCTGGCCACGAGCTGCTCGAGCCGACGCGCCACGTCGCCCGGAATCAGGTACGGGAAGTTCTGCCCCGCGTTGGCGAAACGAACCGTCCCTGCGTGGGAGTCGAGCACCGCGGCAAAGGCCGTCATGAGGTAGCGCGTCCGCCCCGCTCGATGTATTGCCCGATTCAACCCCGAAAGGAGCCGCGCGGGATCCAAGTCGGCGCCAGCCGCCTGGCGCATGGCTTCGACGGTACCCTTGGCCACCGCAGTCAGCATGGCGGGCGCCGCGCCGTGCCCCGTGGCATCGCCGATGACGAGAAGCAGGCGTCCTTGGCCCAGGTCGTGGTGTATCCACAGGTCTCCTCCGCACTCCGCCGCTGCCCTCACCAGCCCGCGGAACTGAAATCCGGCCCGCTTGAGCGTGCGATCCTCGGGCAGAAGCGCCTCCTGAATGGCCGTGGCCAGGTCGAAAGCCTTGGAGAGCTTGGTCTGCCCACGGGCATCGGCGTCGAGGTACGTGTTCGCCAGCGCCACGGTCGCGTGTGCTCCGAGTGACCGATAGGCCACTTCTTTCGAGCCATCCGTAGGTCGCGTGGGTTCCGAGAGCACCGCGAGCCCGAGGAGAAGCCCACGATGCCTCAGGGGGAGCACGACGTGACCTCGGAGCCGCTCGAGGAGGTCGAGGGTAGCGCGCGCCCCATCGTCGTCTCGAACCGCTCCCAAGGAAGCCAGGTCCCACGGCACGCCGCTCGCCCCGAGCCACTGGAACGCCTTTTCTGCGTCGCCGACCGCGGGTGATTCGTCCCCATCCCCCCCGAGGACTGCGATCCCTTGCTCGGCATCGGGCGACGGAATGATGAGGAGGGTCCGCTCCACGCCCAGCGTCTGCTTCGCCGCCGCGTCGAGCTCGACAGCCACGTCGCTCGCCGACCGCATGGCAAGCGCACGCGACAAGAAGGCGCGGGCGACGGCGGCGATCGATGGTCGGCCAAGAAGTTTTTCATCCAGCCTGGGCTGGAAAAAGACAAGCAGGGCTCCCAAGCATGCCGCCGCAGCCCCCCCGAGCATCATCCCTGCGTAACTCCCAAGATCGAGGGCGCCAGCGGTGGCTGCTAGCCCTGCCGCAGGCAAGGCCGTGGCGAGCGACGTCATCCACCAGCGCTTGGCATCTGGTCCGCTCCCCACGGTTCCCTCCAATCATGACCATAACACGCCAGGTCCGGATTTTTGCTCATCCCGTTCAGCGCCGGCTTGCGAAACCCCGCTGGAACAGGCCATCATGGAGGTAATGGCCGCCACGGCCCTCGCGGTCAAGCTACGCTGCTCCTCTTGGGAGCAGCTCGCAAGCATCTACCAGCGTGATCTGAAGCGCGGCGCTTTCTTCCTGAGGACACAGAAACCACCATCGATTGGTACGGTAATCAAGCTGAGCCTCTGCCTTCCGTCGGGGAGCGTAATCCACCTGGAGGGACAAGTCTCTCGGCACGTGACCCCCAACATGTCCCAGACGCAGAGCGAGGGGGTGGAGCTCACTCTCGGCACGCTACCTGCCAGCGTCCTCTGGGTTATCGAATCGGCCCTTCAGGCCGCTGCGAAGGGTTTAGGAGCGTCGGGGCCTCGCGCGGCGCCTGTGCAGGTCCCAGCCTCGAGCCGCGTGCCTGCAACACCCGCCATGCAGGGGCCCGCCCAAGGACAGCCAGAAGCCCGAAGCCAGCCAGCGCCGGCGCGGCGAGCTGCCGCACCCGACGAGGAGATCCCCATCTTCGTGGCCACGGAGGAGCCTGAGGCCGCCGCGGCCGAGGCGGACCTCATCCGAGCGCTTCATGCCGAGCTCGAATCCCTGCGCCGGATGAATCCATTTCAAGTTCTTGCCGTGCGCTATGAGGCGAACGACATCGAGGTCAAGGAGGCATTCGGCGAGCTGTCGCGGAAATACCATCCCGACCGCTTCGCGCGCTACGAGAGCGAGGACGCTCGCTCGCTCGCCGGTGAGATTTTCATCCTGGTGCGGGACGCCTACCGCAAGATCGGCGACGCGGCTGCTCGGGCGACAACCAGGGCCACCCTGCGGGCACGATCCACGTCCACGCGGGGCAACGCGGCGGCCCTAGTGGCCCAGGCAGCCGCCATGGCGCAAGCAAGGACGTCGCCCGTGCCTTTCGTGCGCGCGGAAACTCCCCCGTCACAGGGAGCGCCCTCCCTGCAGCCTCCGGTCGCCGCGCCGGCGATCTCCTCCCCGTTCTCGCCCGATGCCGTGCTCTCATTCCGCTCGGGACAGAAGGCACAGCCGGGCACCACGCCCCCAAGGGGAGTACCCCAGCGTACTGGCGAAGGTGCACGGGCACCCGTATCCACGGCGACTCACGCGGGCACGCACGGAGGCCAGGCGGCTCCCCCCCGAGAGGCGCAAGGGCCTCAGGCAGGACTTTCCGCGGAGGATCTATTCGGTGACCTCGACCAGATGGAAGGCCCTTCGCCTTCTTCCTCCCAACCGATGGCCATGCACGTCGGCGAAGCCAGCGACACGAGCGAGGCCGAGCGACTCCTAGAGGCAGGCAAGTACGACGATGCCATGGCGCTCTTTGACACGATCCTTAGGGCCCGTCCTTACGAGCGGGCAGCACGGGTCGGCAGGGAGCTCGCACGGGGCTTCAAGATCCTCGCCTCGGAAGACCGCGCGGCGGCCTCGCGCCACTTCGAGGCGGCACTCGAAATCGACCCCATGAATGAGCGGGCGGCTCGGGAGCTGGCCGCCATTCGCCGTGCAGCCACGGAAAGTCGTCGGGGTCTTCTCGGCAAGCTCCTGGGAAGGAAGGGGTAGCGTGCCTCGGATCATCGGCATCGACCTCGGCACCACCAACTCGTGCGTGGCCACCCTCGAGCGGGGCGCACCCACGGTCCTTTCGAGCCCCGAAGGGAGCCGGACGACACCGTCCGTCGTCGCCTTTCTTCCGAGCGGATCTGTCGTCGTGGGCACTCCTGCCAGGAGGCAGGCAGTTACCAACCCTACAAGGACCATCATCGGCGCCAAAAGGCTCATCGGCCGCAAGGTCAACACGCAGGACGTGCAGAGGTTCGCCGCCTCGGCCCCGTTCCGCATCGTCGCCTCTCCGAGCGGCGACGCCTGGATCCGCCTGGATGAGCGGGACGTGTCCCCCCAGGAAGTCTCTTCCTACATGCTCGAGCGGATGCGCCGGATCGCGGAGCTCGCTCTGGGCGAGCCGGCGACCC
>JACQUZ010000120.1 GCA_016210055.1 Deltaproteobacteria bacterium
GACCGGTGTGGCCTGCGCGGCTGTGGCTCATCACGACGGGCTGGCGCCGCCACGGCCTGGTTTCGGTCGCCGAGGTACCGGCCCCGCCGGACAAGTGGTGAGCGGCGCCCTTGCAGGCTACGGCGGATCACCCGATGGAACTCGGTCCCCGCACGCCGTGGCGGTGCGGCGAGGTGCCTAGCACCAGCGGATGTCGGGTCCCGCGCCGGCGCCGGGGAACGTCAGGCATGAGATGGGCCAGCTCCTCCTCGGTCGAGGCCGTGTCCTTGGGCCGCACCGGGTCGAGGTCCATCACGATGGTTGTGATTTGCTCGATGTCCTGATCGTGTGCCCCGGCCCGCACGCGAGCCAGGCGATTCTGGGCTTGTGCGAGGAAGCGCTCGGGCCGGGGCTGGATGCCGACGTAGAGATTGCCCGTGCCGCTCGCCTCGGCGCAAAACGACAGCAGAGGCTTCGCGGGAATGAACGGCTGATACCGCTTGGCTTTCTCTTTGAGATCCGAGACTGGGCATGATACGAAACGTATGTCCGGCACGACGGGAGGCAGCATTACGTATCATGGTACCCAAGCACACATCGAAGACCGACACCCTCATGCGGCTCGCCCGAAAGGGACCCGTGCGAGCTCGCGATCTCGATGACGCCGGCATTCCGCGAGCCTACCTCCAACGTCTCTGCGACCGGGGCGTGCTCGAGCGCGTGGACCGCGGGCTGTACCGCCTCATCGAGGTTCCCGCCACCGAGCTGAGCT
The DNA here is from genome assembly GCA_016210055.1 of Deltaproteobacteria bacterium. Lineage (GTDB taxonomy): Bacteria > Myxococcota_A > Polyangia > Haliangiales > SHYZ01 > JACQUZ01. Next base: position 752 of record JACQUZ010000120.1, read on the forward strand.
CCCTCGCCGAGGTCGCCAAGCGTGTGCCACACGCCATCGTCTGCCTGCTCAGCGCCCTTCAGATCCATGGCCTCACGACCGAGTCCCCGCACGCCGTGTGGGTGATCATCGATCGCCGTGCTCGCATGCCCAAGCTCGCCTACCCGAAGCTCGAGGTTGTCCGCGCCAGCGGCTCGGCACGCGAGCACGGTGTCGAGACCCGCGTCATCGACGGGGTGAAGGTGCAGCTCACCACGCCGGCGAAGACCGTGGCCGACTGCTTCCGCTTCCGCCGGCACGTCGGCCTCGAGGTCGCGCTGGCCGCGCTCAAGGACTACCTGAAGAAGCGCAAGGGCAGCATCGACGCGCTCGTCGAAGCTGCCCGCGCAGATCGCATCTACGCGTTCATGCGGCCGTACCTGGAGGCGCTGGCATGAAGAAGACGTCGGTCAAAGACATCGGCGCCTCGGTGCGTGCTCGCCTGCTGCGGCTGGCCCGCGAGCGAGGCGAAGACCTCGCCGAGCCCGTAGCGGAGCTTGGTCAGATCGCGCGTTTCGAGGCTCGCGCGTCCTCCCCATTCGACGCATGCATCGAGCCACTCAAGCGCGAACCATCCAAGCCGAGTGAAGCTGGCCACGTCCACCTGTCCTTCGCCGCCTCGCCGTGCCTTGCGATCTCGGCCGCAAAGCTCGCCCATGACGTACGCGCGTCCCACGAGGCGTACTCTCGCGAACACGCTGGCCTGGGGTGACCGACACCGCGAGCCCGCGCCCTTGGAGCTCGGGTGGGTGAAGGAGAAGGTCCCCTGCCATGCCCGAGGCGGCGACGGTCCACCGATCGGAGTTCACGTCGAGCTCGACCGCGTAGGACTGCGACCACTTGTCTTGCCCCACGACCTCCCGCGTGTACTGCGTGTGATCGGGGATGCGAAGCCCAAGGCAAGGGGCGCAGTTGTCGGCGAGGAGCGCCTCGGCTGACCTCGCACACGGGGGCGAGCGGAGCTCCCCCGGGCCGAGACACCCAGCCGCGAGCGTCAGCGAGAACGTGACGAGCGCGGCTCCGCGAACGCTCATGGCACGTGCATGTTATCACCCGCCAGCACGAAACCCCGGCGCCACCACATCGAGCAGGTGCTCCGGACTCTTTACGCCTTCTTCCTCGAGCCAGCGCTCCGCTTGTTCCTTGAGCGCCATGCCGTCCGTCCCTCCGAGAAGCACCCCTTCGCGGTACTTCGCCGCCGCGGCCAAGAGGAGCATGTCGTTTTCCTCGGCCAGGATGGCGGCTTCACGCAGGGCCTTCGACGAGCTCGGCATGTCCCCGCTTTGAAAGGAAACCGCGGCCCTAAGGAGCTTCGCCCACACGCGTGGGTAGGCGACGTCCTCCTTCTCGAGAGCGCGCGCGAGGCCCAGAGCCACTTTCCACAGCTTGGTCGCGTTGGGCGTAGGCTGGGCCTGCGCCAGTACCAGGCGTCCCCGCAGCCAAGTGGACTCGGCGCGCACGATTTGGGCCCTAAGGAGAAGCGACTTGGAAAGCGCGGCGAACGCTGCCTTGCGACGAGCAAGGCTGGCCTGTGCCTGCAGTTGGTAGAGCTCGAGCTCGCAGTTCGCTCGAAGCTCGTACCAGTGCTGCATGTGAAAGCCGCCCTCCGACGGAGTCCAGGCCTTCCTCTCGAGGTCGAGACGCGCCTCTTGAGGGCGATCATCGAAGAGCCACACCACGTTGCACGTGCGCGTCATGGTGGTCTCGGTGTAGCGGTCACCCCGCCGCGATGCGTCCCGCACGTATTCGTCGTAGCTCTTCCGAAGCTCTCGGCACGCGCCGAGGTGTCGCATCGCAAACAAGCGGAACATCCGGACGTTGGAGAGCTCCCAAGCGGTGCCGGCGGTATGGTCGCGGAATTTCCCCTCGGCCTCCTTCAGTTGCACCGAGGCCAGGCGGAACTGCCCCATGAGATAGCTCACGATTCCGGAAACGCCCGTGGACCATGCCAAGAGGTAGGGGTCCTGGCTCGTCTTGGCAATACGACTCGCCTCGTCGAGGAGCTTCTTTACGCCACCTTGCGCTCGTGGCCCTTGCGATGCACGAAACGTAGCTTCGAAGGCGAGAGACTGGCCAATGCGCCGCTTCTCCCCAGCCTTGAGGGCTAGGAGGAGCCCACGGGCATGGAAGACGGCGCCACGGACCGTGTCGACCATGGAGAGCCCTTGCCCGACTGCCTTGTAAACATCGAGCCGCATGAGGTCCTTGCCAGCGATCTCGGTCTCGTCCCGCTCCTTCCACCCGAGGCCACGGAGGCTTAGCCTGGCCCGGTGCCAAAGGAGCGACAGGAGCGCGCGCTTAGGAGTCGCTGGGAGCTCGACGCCGACACCCCCTAGAACGGCTGCCAGGGTCTCGAGCCCCCGCTCGATATGCCCACTCACCAGGAGCTGCTCGGCGGCCTGCCTTCGGCAGGCAAGTCCAACCGCGGATCCTGCGTCGGCGTCTGCGATCTTGATGAACACCTCCGCGGCCTCGAGCCCCCGGCCAGCGTTTCGCAAGGCGTCGGCCAAGTCCAGTTGGAGCTTCCGCGTCGGCCCTAAGTCGCGCTGGGCGAGGCGCAAGGCGGTGCGGTAGAGCTCGGAGGCCTGATCGAAGGCAAGGGCCTCGGCGGCCATGTGGGCTGCGCGCTCGGCGTGCTCGGCGGCGCGCTCGGTCTCGCCCGCTGCTTCGAGGTGGCGAACGAGCACTTGTGGGTCGTGCCTTGCCGCGCCCGATGCTTCGAGCGTGTCGGCGAGGTCGCGGTGGAGTTTCCTCTTAACCTCGGGATCCAAGCGCGAGACAAGGGCCTCGCGCACCCGGTCGTGATACGGCTCGACGGCGTCCATGCCACGCACCCCCGTGGACTTGACCAGGTTGGCGACACGCAGGAGCGAGAGCCAGCGCTGACATTGGGGCAAGTCCATCCCTGCGGCCTGGGCGAGGATGTCTCGCTCGAGGGGCGCAGCGGCCACGGAGAGCACCTCGAGGATGCGGCGGGCAGGGGCTTCGAGCTTGCTCGTGCGCGCCCACAGGGCGTCGTCGAGGCGAACCGTGGACAGCGAGCGCTCTCCGGCCGTCGAGACGTGTCTCACGATCTCCTGGATGAAGAGAGGGTTCCCCCCGGCGTCGGCGGCGATGTCTGAAGACGACGGCAGGTAAGGGGAGTCGTTTCCCAGAAGGCATGCCACGAGCTCGCTCGCTTCCCTCCGGCTAAGCTTCGCGAGCGCGACGTGGCGCACGTCCCCCGGGATGCTCGTCGCCGTGCTGCGCGTCGCCTTGGGCCGCGGGCTCATCTCCGTCACCGTGCGCATGGTGGTGATGAGGAACAGCGGCGGCGGGTCGGGGGGGTGCATGACCTCGGCCAAGAGGGCCAGGCTGTCCTGATCGGCCCATTGGAAGTCGTCGGTGAACAGGACAAGCGGGTGCTTCTCGGCGAGCCGGGTGAGAAGATGCCGCAAGGCGGAGAACGCGCGCACCCGTAGCTCTTGGGGGTTCGGGACCTTGGGCTGCGTCACCCGGCTCATGGCCGGGACCCTTCGGAGGACCGGGAACAGGCGTGCGAGGAGGCCCGCGTCTTGCGGCAGAAGCACCGCGGCATCGACCTGGTTCAAGTGGCTCAGATGTCGGCTGAGGGCGTCCACGATCCCGTCGAACGCCTTATAGGGAAGGGATTCCCGCTCGTAGCAACGTCCCGTGAGCACCACGACCTTTCGTTCCTCGTCGTCGAGACTGGTTAGGAAGTGTCTTATCAGGGCGCTCTTCCCGAGCCCCGACTCGCCGTGCAAGAACATGGAGACACAACGCCCGGTCTTGGTGTCTTCGAATGCCTGGCGAAGGAGCGCGAGTTCCTGCTTGCGCCCCACGAGGGGGACCTTCTGGCCGCGCGACGTCGTCGGGTGGGGCCTGAACTTTCGCTTCTCGTCGGTCACCCCAAGGCGGGAAAGGACCTGCTCTCCCCGCGGACGCGCGCGCGGGTCGGCGCGGAGGAGCTCCATGCAGAGCGCATCAAGGTCCGGAGGAACACCCTGGACGAGCGCATGCGGCGACGTGGGCTCACACTGCTGCTTGTCCATGAGCACCTCGAGTGGCATGCCGACAAATGGGACGCGACCGGTCAGCGCCTCGTAGAGAATCGCCCCGACGCTGTACCAGTCAGCCTCGGGCCCCACGCGCTTGGATGCCGCTTGCTCGGGCGCCATGTAGGCGACCGTACCGACGAGCCTGGTGTCGAGGCTCTGGGTGGCCGCCGCCGAATCGGTGACGAGCCCAAAGTCCACGAGGACCACTCGACCGTCACGGCTGACCAATACATTGGAAGGCTTGATGTCGCGATGGATCTTCTCGGCCCGGTGCAGGGCAAAAACGCCTTGCGCCAGCTCGCCCATGGCGGCGCGGAGCCGGGGCTCGTCGTAGTTGGGCGCGGCGGTGTTGTAAAGCGCGCCTTCGGGGGGAACCTGTGGCCGCGGGCGGACGAACGCCAGGAAATCGTCGCCGTCCACGAGCTCCATGGTGAAGAACCACTGGTCTTCTTCGCAGATGAGCTCGCCTAACCGAACGAGGTTGCGGTGCTCGAGATCGGCCAGGGCCCGGAACTCGTTCTTGAACCGGTAAAGGCGGTCCGGGTCGCGGGATCGCAGGGTTTTTAGAGCCACGTGGGTCGCGCGCTCGCGGTCAAAGGCCTGGTAGACGACCCCCATCCCGCCCGCGCCGAGGCGGCGGAGGATTTCAAAGCGCGGCGTGCCTTCGAAGTCGAGCTCTTGTTCGATCGCCACCGTAGGTTCCCTGTCGGTCGGGTGAGCGAGAATTCGGCGGTGTCTATTTTATCCCAGGACGGCGAATGCGTGAATGTCCCTTGCGAGGGGTGGTCCCCGCCGCAGCTTCTTCTCCGGAGGTGACTCATGAAAAAGATGATTGGAGGGATAGCGTTCGGCTTGATTGCGGCGCTGGCCCTGTTTTTCGTCGTGACAGTGCTCACCGCCGAGGGCCAAGAGCGCGTCCGGGGTGCGGCCAAGAGGGGCGTGGAAGCTAGGGACATGGGACGTGCGGAACGGCTCGTGACCCTCGAGCTCGAGCACATGGACTACCGTCCTGCACCCGAGGCACTCCCCCAGGGAGCAGAGGTATCCGTGCTACGGGGCGATCCGAGAACAGGGCCGTACACGCTCTACCTGTACATGCCGGAGAACTACCAGATTCCGGCCCACTGGCACTCCGATACCGAGACGGCGAACGTCGTTACGGGCGTGGTTCATTTCGGCCCGGCCGAGGGCGCCCTCACGCCCTATCACGAGGGGGCTTTCCTCGTCGTTCCTGCCAGGCATCCGCACCGCGCCCGGTGCCTTTCGAAGGGCGGATGCATCATTTCGCTCTCACGCGGATCGGCATTCGACATCAACTACCTGAATCCTGCCGATGACCCCAGGCGGCAACTCGCGCCGCCTGCTCGTTGACCTCCATAATTCCCAGATCTCTCCTGGACACGTTGAGTAGGCGGATGTAGGATTGAGCCATAGATGTGGGAGCAAGCGCACCCATGAGCACCCGTACTTCGAAGATGGTTCTCTCGCGTTCCGCCTCGGGCTCTCGATGGCGCGAGGTGGCGGGGATCTGCCTCCTGGCCCTCGGGGCTTTCTTGGGCCTTTCGCTCTTGTCGTTCCAGGTCGGCGACGGGTCGCTCACGGGCCCCATGGGACGCGCCATGGCGCGAGCGGCATGCGCTGCCTTTGGGATCGGGGCGCACCTGGCCACCCTGGGCCTCGTGTGGGCTGCGGTTCGATTGCTCGGAGCGCGGCCAGCGGCGATCGGGATCGCCGACGGTGCTTTTGCGTTGTTGGGCCTGGTCTCCCTCACCGTGCTCGCCCACCTGGTTTCCGGGGCCTACAGGTTGGATGGATACACGGCAGGTGGTTTCCTAGGGGAGCTTTTCGGGGAGATCCTTCGCAGCGGCGTGTCCACGACAGGGGCCGCGCTCCTTGGCATCGCTGGGCTTCTGGCGGCTCTCGTGGCGACGACCCCTCTCGAGATGGCGCACCTTTGTCGCTTCGCCGTAGCTTGCGGACGACTAGCCTTTGCGGGGATTCGGTCCGCGGGTGCCCTTGCGTGGCAGTTCGCCAGGGAAGTGGCCCTCGCCATGCTTCCTGGTAGCGAAGAAGACGACGAGGGAGTAACTGAAGGCGTTGTCCGCCCGGGCGATGAGAAGCCCGAGCGCAGGACGAGGAAGGCCAAGCAGGGTGACGCCACTCCTTTAGCCATCGTCGATGGTGAGGACGGCGACACCGTGCGGGTGGGCGAGCCCGCCGAGGTGATCCTCCTTTCGCCCAAGTCAAAGAAGGAGCGCAAGCGCATCCAAGGCGGTACACCAGAGGAGGCAGCCCCGAGGGAAACGGTGCCTTCCGACGCGACGGCCCCATCGGATGCGCCGACCTTTCTCCCTGGCCAGGGACCCGCTTCGTCGGCTTCGTCAATTAGGGCCGAGCCCGTGATCGTGGAGTCGAGCTTCCACAAGGCGCGCAAGAAGGACATGAGCGAAATGGAGAAGGAGGTCGACGAAAACCGGCCTGACTTCATCCCGCTGGGCGATGGGAAATACCGGCTCCCGCCCATGTCCCTCCTGCGCTACGACGACACGAGCGTGAACGTCGACTGCGACGCCATGAAGGAGCTCGCCGCCCGCTTGGTGAACGCGCTCGGCACGTACGGCATCCGCGGCGAGGTGACGGCGATTCGCCCTGGGCCAGTGGTGACCATGTACGAGCTCGCGCCGGCCCCAGGGACGCGCGTGTCGCGCATCGCGAACCTGGCCGATGATCTCACCATGGCCCTCGAGGCGGAGAGCGTGCGTATCGTCGCCCCCATCCCGGGAAAGGCCGCGGTGGGCATCGAGGTCCCCAACAAGCAGCGTGAGACTGTCTTCCTCAAGGAGATCTTGGCCGACGACGTGTTCCAGAAGGCCAAGTCCAAGCTGCAGATCGCCCTCGGCAAGGACAGCGAAGGTCGTCCGGTGGCCGTAGACCTGGCCAAGATGCCGCATCTCTTGGTGGCCGGCACCACCGGAGCGGGGAAGTCCGTGGGCTTGAACGCCATGATCGCGAGCCTGCTCTATTCGTCGACGCCCGAAGAGGTGCGGCTCATCATGATCGACCCGAAGATGCTGGAGCTCTCGGTGTACGAAGGGATTCCGCACCTGCTTCTTCCCGTGGTGACCGACCCGAAGATGGCCAACCGAGCCCTCAAGTGGGCGGTGGACGAGATGGAACGTCGCTACCAGCTCATGGCCGAGGCTGGGGTGCGCGACATCCTTTCGTACAACCGCAAGTGTGAAGGGAAGGGGGCCGCCAAGGAGGCCGAGCCGGCGCCTGTTGCCAAAACGGCGGTGGACTCGCATGCGGAGGCAGTGCCGGTCGAGACGCCAGAGCAAGCCGACATCTCCGGGGCGGCCGTGCAGCTCTCCCTGGTCAAGCCAACAAAGCCGCAGAAGAAGCTCCCGTTCATCGTCGTGATCATCGACGAGTTCGCCGACCTCATGATGCAAGCGGCCAAGGAAGTGGAGCACTCGGTGACACGCATTGCCCAGAAGGCCAGGGCGTGCGGGATCCACCTCATCATCGCGACCCAGCGGCCAACGACCGAGGTCATCACGGGCCTCATCAAGTCGAACTTCCCGTCGCGCGTGGCCTTCAAGGTGACGAACAAGATCAACTCGATCGCGATCCTGGAGCAGTCGGGCGCCGAGGCGCTCCTCGGCCAGGGGGACATGCTGTTCTCCGACCGGGGAATGGCGCTTCGTCGCGTGCACGGTTGCCTGGTGCTGGAGGACGAGATCGGGAGCTTGGTCGAATTTCTCAAGAAGCAGGCCAAGCCGGTCTACGACATGGACATCCTCAAGCCTCGTGAGGAGGAGGAAGGGAGCGATGCGGGCGACGGGGAGGACGACCTCTCGGATGACATGTACGATCGGGCGGTGGCGCTGGTGGCCGAGACCCAGCAGGCGTCCATCTCGATGATCCAGCGGCGCTTGCGCGTGGGTTATAACCGGGCGGCGAGGATGGTCGAGCGGATGGAACGGGAAGGGGTGGTTGGCCCGCCCGATGGGACCAACCGGCGGGAGGTCTTGATTCGGGACGCTTCCTAGTCCATGAATTCCCCCTAGTCCTCGCCGTCCAATCCTGCAAAGGCAAGGAGATCCTTCATGTGGCAGTTCCTGCTCGTCGCGCTTAGCCTTCTCCCCGCGCAAGCTGCACCCTCGTCGGCACCTTCGGCGACGGAGGTGCTCACCAAGGTCCAGAAGTACTACGAAACCACGAAGAAGCTCTCGGCCGACTTCAAGCAAACCTACACCAACGTCGTGTTTGGCAAGTCCTCCGAATCCCACGGCAAGGTCTTCGTCAAGAAGCCGGGGAAGATGCGCTGGGACTACAAGAAGCCCGAGCCCAAGCACTTCATTTCTGATGGGACGACCCTCTGGGTCTACGAGCCGTCGAACAAGCAGGCCTTCAAGCAGGACTTGAAGGCCGTAGTCCTGCCGGTGGCGTTGACCTTCTTGTTCGGGGAGGGGGACCTCGCGAAAGATTTCACGCCTTCCCTGGATCCGGGCAAGTACGGAGGGGCGAGTGACCTCGTCTTGAAGCTCGTGCCCAAGAAGCCATCCGCCCAGTTCAAGCACCTCTGGCTCGTCGTGGACTCGAAGGATTTCTACGTCAAGGAATCGATCATCTTGGAGGCCTCGGACAACCTGAACCGCTTCCTCTTCTTCAACATCAAGCTGAACGATCAGGTCAAGGTGGAGGACAAGCACTTCAAGTTCAAGCCGCCTGCCGGGGTGAAGATCCTGGAGCCAGAGAAGTAGGGAGGACCGCCCTAGACACGAGCCCGGCGCCGCCGCAAGAACGCCGCGAGTGCGCCGAGGAGGATGACCAGGGGAGGAGTCGCTCTCCTGGCCATGGACACCTGGCAGCCGCCTTCCAGATCACCGTCCCCGGCGTTCCCACCGCTGCCACCATTCCCGCCATTCCCGCCGTTGCCCCCATTGCCCGAGTCTACGGTTCCGCCGCCCGACGTTCCGGCGTCTACGGGGTTGTTGTCGCTTCCTGCATCGGGCCTTGGCGAACCGGCGTCGATGTCGCCCGAGCCGCCCGGGGCGGTCACCTGAAAGGAATCAATGACCGTCCCCTTGTCATCGTAGGCAACCGCTTCTACTCGCTTGCCAGTGATGTGCACGGCCACGAAGTTGTTCACCGAGGCTGCTTTCACCGTCTCGGCGTCGCTGCTGTCGTCTGACGAGTAGAGGCTGGCGCCACCGCCCCCCGACACCACGTAAGCCACGCCCTTGCCCGTGCTCAGGCGGGCGTAGATATGGTCATGCCCCGAGAACACGGCTCGGACCTTGTGCGCCGGATCCTCGAGGAGGGGTACCCACTTGGATTGCACGGTGCTGGAATCACCGTGCCGACCAGGGCTGTAGGCCGAATGATGGAAATAGACGAACACGTGCTCGGTGGATGGGGTGTTCTTCGCCTCGGCGAGTTTCTCGGCGAGGAACGTCCTTTGCTCGGAGCTCGAGGCGTTGTTGGAATCGAGGGAAACGAACATGCTGTTGCCGCACGTGAATGCGTAGTACGAGCGCCAGGGGTCTGATTCGTTCTTGGCGACCGGGAAGATGCGGGCGTAGTTCGTGGAGGGGGTCGAGGCCACGTCATGGTTCCCCGGCGCGAGCATGAGCGGGACAGACGCCACGATCTCCTGCACGACGGGGAAGAACTCGCTGAGATAACTCGAGTAGCTGCCGTTCGCCGTCACGTCGCCGCTATCCAAGACGATGTCCGGCGACTTCTCACGAATGAGCCTGATGATCGTGGCGTGCATGTCCTCGTCCGAGCGGCTGTCGCCGTAGAAGACCACGTCCAACGGGCCTCCAGGATCGGGGCAAGTGGTGAACGTGTAGACCGGGCTTTCCGACGAGCCCGACTTGACCTTGTACTCGTACGTGGTCCCTGGGGTGAGGCCGGTGAGGTACGCCTCGTGATCTACCGCAGCGGCACCGTCTTTCTGTTGAAACGTGGTGGTCCCTTTTTGCCGGTAGAGCACCGTGGTTCCTGCCGACGAGCCGGTCCCCCACTTGACGATCATGCTCGTCGGGGTAACGCCGCGCCCAAGCATGGGGCCATAAGTGAATGGCCCTGCCTGCAAGGGGTAGGCTGCCTGTCGCCCAGCGCCCACCCCCGTGTCCTCCGAACCGGTGCAGCTTGCGAGCAGGAATACGGCGAATAAGGACTTTCGTAGGCTGCCCATGGTGCCTCCCCGGGTTGGTATAGCAACCTGAGAACCAGCCCCTAGGCAAGGGGGGACTTGGGGTGTTGAGCGGTTAGCGACCCATGGGGGCACGGGAGTGGGGCTTGCGGCCCCATGGGTGGGGACGGCGCTTCACTCAATAAGGTGACGGCGGCGACCGAGAAAGTCGCGGCGGCGCATAAGCCGACGGTGCACGTGAGGGCGGAGGAGAGTCCATACGTGACGTGTGATCCGCTGGGGCGCGACTCGGGGTTCGTGAGCGAGTCTTGCAGCTTGGAGCTCGCGTTCGGGTCGGCGCCATGCGAGAAGACGCAGCGCATTTGGGTGCAGCCGCGGGGTGGGGTGACCGACGTGATCCCGAATGGCTCCTTCGAGCAGGGGGACGGGGTAGACGGGGCGATGGGCTAGGGGCCCGTATTTTTCAACGCTTCTCCAATCCTTATCGTTGATGCTTGACCCCCTGCTCCCTCCCGATCTACGCATCTTGGAATTCAGAAAGATAAGGGGCGGAGGTGGGAACGAATGCGGTTCGAACGCTGTCGAAAGGTAGGACCATGCAATCGATCTTCGATATTGCTTCCAAGACCAAGGTTGTCCTGATCGCACTCATCTCGCTCATTGCTAGCCCCGTGCCAACCAGCGTCGTGCGGCAGC
>JACQUZ010000124.1 GCA_016210055.1 Deltaproteobacteria bacterium
CTCGGTCGGATTGGCGTCCACCGTGTACACCTGCGTCGCGCTGGCGTTCACCTGGTAATTCCCCGCCACGGCGCGGCTCTCCTCGACGAGGACGTGGTAATCGCCGGCTTCCTCGGGGAGCCTCAGCAGGGCGTCTAGCCGGAACATGGCTTGGCTGGCCAAGTTGACCGTCCACCTGAGCAGCCCGCCCACATCGGCCGGCGGTGCCGACTCCATGAACGACACCCCGTAAGGGAGCCTCAGCTCGAGTCGGTAACAGCTGGAGGCTCCATCGGTCGTGATCGACCTGGCCCCCACCAATACCCTGCCCGGCACGGCCGGCGCCGCACCCGTCCGTGAACTGGTTACCTTATTGCGGGGGTTCGGTCGACCCTCAAGATCCTACACATTTCTAGCGCCCCCGAGGCGTCCGTGATCTTATCCGCCCATGGATCAAAGCTTGATTGCTGATGAGCTAGCGGGTGCAATCCTGCGCGACCGACGACTCACCAATAGGTTGGTGAAGCTAGCCACGGTGGTTGCGGAGAATCCAGGAGAGAGCTTCCCCAAGATCATGCGGACCGGAGCTGAGTTGGAGTCCACCTACCGGTTCTTAAGCAATGATCGTGTCACGCACGACGACATCTTGGAGGCGCATGTCCAAGAGACGGTAAAGCGGTGTTCCGAGTCCAGAACAGTCGTGGTGGCACACGACTCCACCGAGTTTGCGTATAGCGGGCATGGTCGAAAGGATCTTGGGCGTCTCTCGATGGGGGAAAAAGTGGGCTTCTTCGGTCATTTTGCGCTCGCGAGCATACCGGGCGAAACTCGCGAGCCGCTCGGGGTACTGGGATTCCTTCACTGGACCCGAGACGAGAAAAGGGTGACAGAACGTTCGGAAAAGAGGCACGGTAATCTGAACAAGGAGTCCCACAAGTGGTGGAACCTCGTTGACGCTGTGAGCAAGAGGGCCGAATGCCCGGGTTCCTTGGTTCACGTGATGGATCGAGAGGCGGATTCATACGAGCTCCTCGCCCAGATGGTCCAGGCGGGACACCGGTTCGTGATTCGCCTGCGGCATGATCGGGTATTAGATGAAGAGGGGAGCACGTCCAAGCTCTATGACGTTCTGGATCGGGCAAAGGGCGTCGTCGTACGTGAAGTCGAGCTGGGATTTCGCAAGCGACACCGCAACCGCCTGGCTCGAAACAGCCACCCTCCACGAAGGGCCAGAATGGCTAAGCTCGAATTTGCCGGGACAGAGGTAACGCTCCGTGCCTCAAGCTATATTCGGGGGGATCTACCGAAATCCCTACGAGTAAATGTCATCCATGTCCACGAGGTAGAAGTCCCCGAGGGACTCGATCCCGTCGAATGGAGGCTCGTCACGACGGAGCCGATCGACACGCCTGAGAGGATTCTCGAGGCGGTGGACTATTACCGATCGCGCTGGGTGATTGAGGAGTTTTTCAAGGCCCTAAAAACCGGCTGCTCGATTGAAAGGCGCCAACTTGAGTCCCTTCATGCCCTGCTAAATGCAGTGGCACTGTTCGTGCCCATCGCCTGGAATATGCTTCGACTGCGGGTGCTCTCCAGGAATTCCGAGGAGACACCCGCCACGACCGTGCTCACGGCCAGCCAAATCCAGATCCTTCGCATGGCGCCCCGGACGACCAAGGCCATGCCTACGGAGCCGACGGCAAAAGACGCCATGCTTGCTATTGCAGCCCTGGGCGGGCACCTAGCCCGAAATGGAGACCCTGGGTGGATAACGATCATGCGCGGATACAGCAGCCTGCTGCTTATGGAAGCCGGGTGGGAGCTCGCGCGAAATGCCGGGCGAGGAAAAAATGTGATCAATCTTGAGGGTCGACCGAACCCCACTTGCAATGAGGTTCGGCTAGCCGAACCTCATTGCAAGGGTGCCTGCCTAGGTGGTACAGACCTATCGTCGGAAGGACGGGATACCCCTCGTCATGTTCCCCAGAGAGCGCACGCCTCATGGCTGCATCGTCGGCAAGCGCCTTCTGTCCAGGACGATCTTGATCGTCGCCGACAGCGCCGCGAGCGAAAGCGATGGCAAAGTATACGAGCCACCGGAGGAAGGCGATCAGGCCGCCCGCAGGCGCCGTACCGCCAGGCAGGCATGGCCTCCGGGACAGACAGGACAGCCCACACGAGCATGGCGTCCTGCCACGGACGCTTGCTTGGTCCCGTGGGTTGGGCAACTGCTGGCGGCAGTCCTCGGCTTGGCGCCCGCTCTGCCGGGGTGCGGCGGGAGACCCGTCGGTGAACTGGTTACGTCTTTAGGATGCCTGCCTTGCCAGGCATCAGGACTAATGGCCGCGCCTCGGTGCCGCCAATCCCCCAACCAAGAGGTGCTTCACGCGCAAGACGCTCGGCGTCGGCATCGAAGCCGGCGCGTTTCACCCCGAGCACCTCGATTAGGTCACCGTGAGAAATAGTGCAAGCCGAAATACGTCTGAACTTCAACCAGGCTTTGCCTTTGGGCTCGATTTCTATATTCAGATCCGGACCACGAGTCCGCACTCTGTCAATGCCGGCTGCACGGGAGTTTAGGTCTGGCCACACCCGCAGTCGGTCACCGTTTCCCATGACCAAGTCAAAAGGCATTGCATCAATGGCGACCGCGCCGACCGCGGCCACGCTCGGGATTCGATCGCCCCCAGTCTCACAAGCGTACACCTGTTCCGTGTATATTGTTCGTTCCGTCGGTGCCTCCCTGCAGGCCTCAACGCGGCCCCCAAGGTAGACCAGAGAACCCTCCGGCGCTGCCTGAAACGATCGTAGCGAGTCGATTCGGGTCGCTCGTCTTCGTCGCACGGCTTGCACTATTCGATAGGACCACAGATACCGGCGCAATGCGGGCCTTCCAACAATAGTTATCCAAAGAGGGAACAAGATAGCAGTTATCATTCCAGCAAGCCCAAACACAAACCCAAACACCTTAAAGAAGAAGGACGGAGGCCTGTGTTGGTCAATGAAAACATTAGCGAGCCAAATGGCCCCGATAACGATGGCGCTAGCAAATACTGCAGCGAGACCAGACAAAATCACCGCAAGAGCGCTGGACAACGATTTCGTTGCAGCCAATGATCGCATTCCTGCGTGAGCGAAAACATGCCAACCATAGCCGACCTTCGGAAACCCCAACAAGATCGCAAAAATAGTACACCAACAGGCAAGGATACCAATGAGCTTGGGCTCGACCTCATATAGTCGTAGCGCATGCACGCCTGACTTGTTGCGAATGGTACATCCAAGCTCAAACCGCTTTTTGCTAAGCCAATCTCCCTCGTCCAGCGTCAACACAGGATCCAAAATCCCAAAAGTGTCAGTGTCGAGGGTAGATCCATCGTCGAAACTTATCCGCACGAACTCGCTGCCCTTGCTCGTCCGTGACCGTTCCTTGCCTATTACCCTCACCTCAGCCGTGTACCCAAGCCACCATGCGAGCTGAAAAGCGATGCCCACCAGAACTAAGAGAGGAAGCGCAAAAGCAAGCCCAAATAACACATCAGGCCCATTACCCCTTAGGGATGGTATCGTCGCGCTCATATGCACACCCTAGCCCCGGATGGAGTCGGGATATCCCTGCAGCATTGATGGAGACTAAAACCGATCATCGGCACGGTCCACGTCATGTTACCTGAGAGGAATGGAGACTCAGGATGCCCGCGCCACCAACTCAACTCGCTGACGTCGGCGCCCCAGGAGATAGAAAGCGCAAAGCCTACCACGCTCCCAACGTCGTTGAACACGAGGCTGATCCCAGAGAACCGGTACGGCAACGAGAGACCCACCGATACGAAAATACCCATCAGGTCACAAATTCGGCTCACTTTCTCGAACCCCAACCAAGGGCCCGGGAAGATCGTAAAATCAGCCGAAATGGCGGCAGTGACGCCGGCCTGGAGCCCGACTACTAGGGCAAGAATGTTACCGCCGGGCGCAAAGTTTAATGAAATGCCCGCTGTGAATCCCACGCCAAAGGCGGCGGTGAAGTCGAGAGCCATGGAAAGCCCCCACGTTCCCATTGGATCGACCCGGTTCACAGGGTCCTGCTCCGCGTACTTGTATCGATGCAGCGTCTCGGAATGAAGCGGCTCCCCTCTTCCAGGTCGTGCCTGCCGACTCCGCAAGTTGTGGGTGTCCTCGCTCATGAACATCCCAAGACCTGGATTGTAGTAGCGCGACCTGAAGTAGAGTAGCCCAGACTCGGAGTCGTGGCGTCGGCCCGTAAAGCCCCACGGCGTGACCTGTGCGCCGAATTCCTGCGAGCGCTCACCGAATGCATCGTACTCGAACCGGGCCGCGAGCAATCCGGATTGCGACCCGACAGCAGCCACAGAGCCTAAGCCATCGTGGTAGAAATACCTTGGCCCATCGCGCGTGAGCTCGGCGAATGCCATGTCGACACGCGCTGGATCCCTGATGAGGAAGCTCTCTAGTTCTCCGTTCTCGCTGAACTCGGCCAACTCATCAACATTATCCAGCACGGTTAGGTGTGCCCCACGGCTGTCTACCAACTTAACCCGCAGCCCTCGGCTGTCATACGCCATCCGGTTCTCACGCCCGGTGCTATCGGTAGCCAGAACCAACCTGCCGGCAGGGTCGTACTCGAAGCGTGCCCACTGTGAGGGCTCGCGAATCGCGGTTAGGTTACCCCGCTGATCGTAGGTCATCTCCTGCACCGACTCGCTGGACACCCGCGTCACCTGATTGAATCCATTGTACTCGTAGGCCGTGCGCTGGACGATGCATGTTTCGTCAACGAGGCCGTCGCAATCGTTGTCCATGGTGTCGCACTTCTCAATGGCCCCAGGGTGAATCGTGGCGTCCATGGGACCGCAATCGTGTCGCATCTCCCCGCACGAAAGGGCGACCAGTCCATAGCCGTCGCCGTCACTGTCCAGGCATGGTGCCGCACAAGTCAAGGAAGGATCAGCGGGGCAAGGATCGCATGCATCCCCCCTCGGATCGGCTGGCGTCACGAGGATCGAGCCAAAACCGACACCCTGGTCGCCTGCGTACAATGCTACCTTTCCGCCTGACATGGATGCATCCTCCGCCTGGGCCAGCTTGGTGGCCCCCGAAAAGAGCACCATTTCAGCGCCGTTGACCACGAGCGAATAGTCATCACCCAACCGCGGACCCTCATGCGTGGCTAGTAGCGTGACAACCCCATTTGACACCCGTTCAATGCGCCGTTTCTCATATCCATTCGCCACCTCAACGACCGCACGATAGAGGTTTCGCTCATCGCGCACCCGAACCGCGATGCCGCCCACCTGGCCCTGAGACCTCTCGGCCAGCTCAAACTTCGCGACAAGTGGGCCGTCTTCTTGGAACTCAGCTCGGACAAGGTAACGGTCACCGCCACCCGGCTGGGGATAAAGCGTTCCGTCCTGAATAAGCCAACTTGCCGTACTCGCCTGTATCGGCGTGTATTTGCCCAGGGAATCCTGCCCGTCGAAGCCGTCCCCGAACTGGGGTCCGTCGGAATTCGCCTGATCCGCATTCTCTGTTTCCGGGCAGTTGTCAATGGCATTGGCTACGCCATCACAGTCCTCGTCCAACAGGCGGTTGCAGCTCGGCGGGGTTCCGCCGGGACGTATCACCTCGCGCTGCACGCGATTGCCGACCGCATCGTACTCGTACTTAACAACTCGATCGCCCCTACTATACCTGACCTGTACGAGTCTCGAGAGCGCGTCGTACTGATACTCTTCCGAGGCGCCGTCGGCCGCACGCTTGGCCGTTCGATTGCCCCTTTCGTCGTAGGTATACGAAAACCCCGTCAATATCGCGCCGCTCGCCGACACCCATAGGATGCTTGTCAGCGCCCCGCGGGCGTCGTACCGCAATAACCCTTGCGTTCCATTTGGATATCGGACCATGGTCCGCAGGCCACGTGAGTCGTAATCAAAACGAATGGCTCCGCTGGGGCCGGCTATCTCTCTTACGAGACCTCGCCTGTCATACCGGTAACTCACCTGAATGTCGTCGAGGGAAAGACGAGTTCTATTCCCCACCGCGTCATATTCGTACCGGATAACCTTGGGGGGACTGAAGCGAAGATCCGCCACTTCAGTAAGCCGTCTCAGCGCGTCATGTCGCATCCGCCTCGAAATATCGGGCGTCGTCTCCTCCTCCACATTGCCGTCTGCGGCGACTCGCAGGTTAAATGAGGGTACTCCGTTACTGGTCGCTCTCACCTCGCCAGTTGCCCAGTCGAGGTCAAGAAGTGCACGGTTGCCTTCCGGATCTTCGTGGAGAACAGCGTTCGTCGCCGCATCATAGGCATAGTGATGCGTTGCGCCCAGCGGGTTTGTCTCCCTAATCAGCCGACCCATCGCATCGTATTCCAGCGTCACGAAATGCCCATTGGCATCCGTTACGGCGGCGAGGCGACCTGCATCGTCATAGCCAACCACGGTCTCGTTGCCAAGGGCATCGCGAATCATGGTGCTCCGCCCATTCACGTCGTACCCGTACTCTGTACGTCCCCCACCGCGATCCGTGACAGCGACGCGCCGCCCAAGACCATCGTACCCGTATTCCTCACCGAGCCCGAATGCATCAGTTGCGCGAACAAGTCGCCCTTCGACATCGTATTCGCGAGTCCACACCGAACCGTCGGGACCCACTGTCTCGCACGGTTGGTGTATCGGGTCATCGCCGCAATACGCTTGGGACCAGGAAAAGCCCTCCGGATCAACCGTAGTTACAAGGCGGTCGAGCTGATCGTAGTCGTAAGACCAGGTGTTTCCCGCCGGATCTATGCTGCGGACGAGGTTACCGCTTGCATCGTATTCTCGGCGCGACACGTTGCCGAGCGCATCGCGAGTCAAGATCAAGCGGTTCAGCTTGTCGTAGGAAAATGTCGTAGCGCTCCCATCCGGGGCGATGGAGCGAACCTGGTTTCCCTGAGCGTCATAGACGAACTCGGTCTTTCCTCCATTGGGATCGGTACTCGATAGGAGCCTTCCCTTCGCGTCAAGTGCGATTGCGAGACGGGTTCCGTCAGGCTGTACCAACGTCGTCAGCTTGCGTTCCGGGTCGTGCTCAAACCCGATGCGCGCCCCGTCGGGCCGTTCGATGGCGGCGAGGTTCCCGTCGGCTTCGTACTCGAAACGTACCGTCGAGTTATCCGGCCTCTTTAGCATCAGGGGGCGACCATCAGGGAGGCTGGTTCTCTCGGTTCGGCGTCCGTCTGGTGTCGTAAACACCGAGATATTGTTATTTTCGTCGTAGCCAAATCCTAGCGTCGCAGCGCTGTTGTTCGCGTCGAAGACCACGGAAGCGAGGCGACCACGCTCGTCGTAGTTGCTCAGATTGACGACTCCGCTTGGGGTTACTTTCTCAACAACATGACCATTATCATTGTACGTAATGAGCTCGGTTCGCCCAGTCGAATCGGTTTTCGACGTATTCTGCAAGGACGCGTTGCAGGTGAATGCCGTCTTGTTTCCCGCCGCATCGATCCACCCGAGTTCCTCTCCGCGCGGGCCAAGCTCGTAGACCCGTGCATTTCCCCGCCCATCAACATAAACAGCCGTAGTTCGCTCCTGCTCGTACGCCGCGCGCAGAGAGTACTCTTCGGGATCCGTCGTTCTCACCCACCTACCCGCTTCATCGTAAGCCAGCGAGTACCCGTTCCCGTTCCAGTCTGTCTTGAATATCATTCTCCCCGATTCGTCGTACCCAAAGCGCTTGGTGTTTCCCATGATGTCCTTGACGGCGACGAGGCGATGACGGTCGTCATGACTGTACTCCACCGACGCCCCTTGGCTCGTCGATACCTTGGCGAGGTCGCCGTTGCTGCTGTACGCGAAGGAAAGGACTGCGCGGCCGTCACTGTCTACCACCGACATGAGTAGCCCAGAGTCGTCGTACTGAAGCCGAGCGTCTCCCGTTGAGCTGGAAGCGATCGCCGAAAGACGCCCTGACGTAGCGAACTGCCAGCGCGTGCCATCGTCGAAAACAATTTGATAGCCATCGGCAAGCTCCGTGAGATGCCCTTTGATTGAGGGTGGCGATGTGAAACCGCCACTCCCGTTGGGGCGGAACAGGGATTCGCCGTCGCGGTTAACCAGGATAATCCCGTCGGCGCCCGGTCGTAGGGCTGCGGCAAATGAGTGGGTCCATCCGTTCCCCAAGCGCCCGCCGCCGTCGGAGACACGGGAATTGTATGCACGAGCGAACGAGAAGGAATGCCCGGCAGCGGGAACGTTGAGATCGGTTTCCTCGTCTTGGTAGTTACCGTCACCGAGTGTTACCCGGGATCGCTGCTTGATCCCAGAGCAGCAGCCGCCCCGACTGCCAGGGATAGAGAACCCTAGCCATTCCCCGGTTGATCCGTCATAGCCACCGTTGACAAGGTACTCCCCCGCCCCTGTCGCTGTGTCGAAGGAGATCAGGCCAAACAGTGGACGGAAGGCCGGCGGCGCATATGCGACACTGGGAACACGCAATCGCCGCCCCGGCTTCGCAGCGGTGCGAATCGCGTTCTTCGTGTCGGCGTCCACCTCGATCCGGGGCAGATAGATTTCCACCTCTTCTGCCAGGAAATCGAATACCTGTTCCCCGGTGGAGAACGCGCGCTGGACCAGCTTGACGGCGCTGTACTGGTGCGGTCCGTGGAACGCAGCCGGCGTGATGTGCTCGAGCGCGCTTCCCTGATGCCCGAGCAGTAGCTTTTGGTGGCCCCTGTCCTGCCCCCCACCGCTAATGGCGAATGGCGTTGTCAGCGTGCGCCCGACGTCAAGCTGCACTGTATCCCGCTTCCCCGACATGCCCATGCCGCCCACCCGATTCACATTGAGCTCATAGGCAAACAACCCCTCCGACGGGTCCGTCAGGAACCGTGATTGGTAAATCCCGGTAATCTTGTCCCTTGCCTCGTCGTAGCCGCGGAAGTAGCGGCGGGACATGAGGTGCAGGCGTGCGATGTCCGCCGGCTCACCCTTGGGC
>JACQUZ010000121.1 GCA_016210055.1 Deltaproteobacteria bacterium
GCCATGGACGTCGGAATGGTTGCTAGCCTCTGGATCCTCGGTACCGAAAGACTCGTGCGTGGGAACGAGCTCTTCATGACCGCCACTCTGAAGCGGCCCTATTCGCCCGATGCGCTCGCCCGTGCATTCCGGAGATTCATCGACGGGAATCCGGTAATCGCATCCAAGTTCGTCGAGAACCCGGGGACTGGCGAGTTCAGCTGGAAACCCCTCACCGAGAAGGAGCTGGCAGAACGAATCGCGCTCGGGGAGGCCGAGCTCGGCCGGATTCACGAACTGTCTGCCATCCACTCCGAGTACTACCCCACGAATGAGCGCCTCCCGTTCCGCATCCTGCCCGTGGGACCCAGCACGCTCATCTTCGGTGTCAATCACGTTTTTACCAACGGGAGGGGCGTCATCGCCTGGGTTGGCCGCTTCTTAGAATACTATGGCCGCGAGACTGGAGATCCTGTAGCGGCGGTCAAGACCGACTCCGGAAAGCGCCCAAGCCTGTTTCACCGAATCCTTGCAGCGATTGTAGGGGTGTTCTGGGCGATCGCTTACCTGATTCAGTTCACCACCCGCGCCGGGAAACGCGCCGCGACCGAGACCGTGGAACTTAGCCACCCTATTGCCCCGCCTCCTTGTACCTCAGGCTTCCTCGTACGGACGATGCAATTCACCCAGGAGCAGACCGAGCGCATCCTGTCCGCCGCCCGCGCGCGAGGCCTAGGCGTTCGAGAGCTCCTGGCTGCCCACCTCGCCGAAGTCGCCATGAAACTCAAGCCGGACAAGCGGCGAGTGCTTATTTCCATGCCAATGGACCTGCGCGGCGAGCTCCCGCACATCACGCCTCTCTTCCCCGGCAATTACACTGGGAGCCTCATCATTCAGGCCTTTCGCGGGCTGGATATTGGCCGGCAAATCCGCGAGGGCAGCCGCTGGTTCAAGCGCCGGGTACCTTACTGGATTGGACGCATCGTCGGCCTCTCTTCGCCGCGCAAGATCTATAACCTGTTCTCGGCCGGAGCCGCCAAGCCCAACTCCGCCCGGGCGCCACTCGAGAATTTCACCTTCGCACTCTCGAATCTCGGCCGTATTGAGCACCCGGTCCTCGAGCATTATCTAGAGGGCATGTCTGGGCACACGCGGACCCAGACGATCTTCATTGGATTTGGCTCCTTTCATGGGCGCCTTTGGCTCGAGGCCTCTGCCGCCCGGGACCTCTTCCCCGTGGAGGTCGTAAATGGCGTGCTCGACCAGGTTGAGCATCGCCTCCTGGCTTGCTCGGAAAGCCGCGCGGCAGCAGGTTGAATTGAACGCGACCTCAGTCGTCAGGCCGAAATCTACGTCGCGTCCACGCCTACCGCGTCGATGGACGAATCAGGCAGTCCCGCATCAACCTGGGGGACCGCGTCAATCCGGGCATCAGCGGCGGGAGCAGCGTCGGGCACGGTGGTTCCCCCAACCTTCGTACAGAACCGCGGCTCGGTTCCAGGGGGACACGTGAGCCCTTCTTCACAGTCACTGTTGATTTGACAGCGCTCGCCCTCTCCTTGCTTGCATCCAAGAGCCAGAACACAAGAGAGAAGCAACCCACCAGCGAGGAATCGCATGAATCTAGGCCTCCGAGAGGGGTCTTGTATAGCATGGATAGACGCTTCTACTCGCTATTGGTTGCCCACGGATTGGCCTCGCCGACGAGGTCGCGAGCGCAGCGAAAACCTCGCTTGATTGACCTCCTCTGCGGATCCTGCGCCTCGCGGTAATACGTGCGCCCAAAGAATTTCGGCTCAAAAAAGCTACCTCCGCGAACCACCCGATAGCTCTGGGTCCCAGCAATTGGCCCTTTCGGATCGATGGGTGACAGCGAATCGTACCCCTCCTGGAGGTACCAGTCGGAAATCCACTCCGAGACGTTCCCCGCCATGTCGTACGCCCCGTACGGGCTGCGCCCCCAGCGAAAAGTCCCTGGCGGGACCAACAGCTTGGCGCCATCGGCGTCGTCGGTCGCTGGCTGTGGCAGCTCAGGGTGAGGAGGGCTGACCTCTTCCGCCTCGATGCTCCCGTGATTTGCGCCATCGGAGCGCAGGAAGTTCCCCCATGGCCACCTCGCTCCGCTGGTTCCGCGAGCAGCTTTTTCCCACTCCGCTTCCGTGGGTAGGCGCTTGCCATGGAAAGCGCAGTAGTCCCTGGCGTCGAACCAGGTGACGTTCACGATCGGCCATTCGTCCCGGATGTATCGGAGGTCGCCAGAGACCAGGGGACGCGGATCGCAACGTCCGGTCGCAGCACACGCGCGGTACTGCCTGGTGGTCACCTCAAACCGGTCGATCTCGAAAGCCGCCACGTGCACCAGCCTTCGCTCTGCGCCCGTATACGCGTCTGAGAAAGGGGGATTGGGGTTGTTGACCGAGCGCTGGCAAGCATTGGTCCCCAGTTGCTCGCGGAATTCCTCGACGCAGGCGCGCACGGCGTCTCCCAGCTCTTGGGCATCGATCCCCATGCCAAAAACCCCTCCTGGCACGGCAACCATCTCACCCTCCATTCGGCTTGCTCGGACGCTTCGGTCCGTAGTGACGTGTTGGCCTTTGGCCTGGCCGAGCAGGGCCGAGCAAAACGCCAGGGAGGTCATCAGGCACGAGCGCGAGGTCACTGCCATCTAGGATAGCCGGTCGCCCGTGGGGCACAAGACGCCCTTGCGATGCCCCGCAGCTACCGGGCGTCCGAGGACGCAGCGCCGCCGTCCTGAATGTCTTTGGGGTTCAATCCAGCGGAGAAGCCCACGCACGTTCCCGCATGGACGACGCACTTCATCTCTGGCCGCGGGCAATCCGAATCCTTCTTGCACCCTTGTGCATCGCCGCCTTCCTCGCTGCACCCCAGGAGGAGCAAGCACCAAAAGAAAAGGCGAGTCATTGGGCCCTCGGACCTTCATGAACATGGCCAGCGGCTTCGAGCCATGCCGCGGAGATGAGCAGGAGCTCCCGGGTCGAGGTCGTGGCCGCGAGGGCCTCGGCAACCTCGGAAAGGGTTCCGACAGGACCGTTCAGCTTGACCAGAGTCCGAATGGCGCGGGCCCTCACCTCTGGGGACGAATCCGTCGCCGCCGTGGCTAAGGCAGTCGCATCCGTTAGAGTACCGGTGGCCAAAATCCGAATCTCAACCGACGGATCGCTTGCCAGCTTGGCCAGAAATTCCCGAGCCTCCCCCTCGGCGCGAAGGGACAGTGCCTCGATCGCAGCCATGCGCACCGGAGCCATGTCCCCACTCGCCAGGGTGATGAGCGCGCCCACGATGTCCGAACCCGGGACACGGCCCAGAGCACGCGCGCCAGTCGCTAGGACCTCGGCGTGCTTCTCTTTCTTGATGAGCAACAGGAGGTCCCCCTTGGCACTCGCAGGCGCCACCCGGGCGGTGGCCAGCATGGCCGCCGCACGCACGCCCGGATCCGGATCCCGATACAGCGGCGCAAGCGCATAGAACAACGCCTTGGACCTCAGCCCATCTTGCCCAGCACGTGCGATGGCGCGGGCCGCGGCGGCGCGAATGGATGCATCCCCGTCGGAGAGCGCGTTCCCCAGGGCCCGCGTAGAGGGCGTATTTCCCTGCGCCGCAAGTTCCGCGAGCGCCTGCGCTGCAAGAACCCTCTCTCCTCTTGGGAGGCCCTTGTTACCGAGGAGCGAGATGAGCGTGGGCGCGCTCTCGGGCTCGGCGAGGTCCGCCACGACGAGCAAGGCCCCCACCCGGGTGCGCGGATCCTCCGCGAGGCGCTTCTTGAAATGGTCCCATGCCGCCTTGCGCTGGCCGAGGCGCGCCAAGGAAGACCAGGCAGCACTTGCCCTGTCCCCTTCCGAGGACTTCGCCATCTCGGTCAACATCCGGATCGCGTCCTTGGTCGGCACGTCGCCGAGCGCCATCGTCGCCTCGCGCTGCAACTCCAGGCTTGGAGCGCCTTTGGCCAGCTTGGCCAGCTCGCCAGAGAGCGCCCCGAGGCGAAGCACGCGCACGACCCGAACCGCTTCGAGCTGGGTCGCTGGATCAGAGGCGTCCACCAGGGCGGCCTTGATCGCCTGGCTGGCGATATCTGCCATGTGTCTCACCAAGGCCTTAGCGTGCGCCCCCTGGGATGCGGCCTCGGTAGCCATGCGGCCCGCCTCGGTGGCCAGCCTCTGGGCCGCTTGTCTCACGCGTCCCAGTGAGAGGAGCATGGGCACGGCGCGGTCTAGCTCCCACTCTTGCTTTTCAAGGCGGGCGGTCGCTATTCCGTCCTGCCGCCGGTCGCGTGCGAAGACCCAGGAAAGGTAATACGAGCCGTCGTCGGAACAGAGTTCTTGGGGAGGAGGCGGCAACACGCTCAGCTCGGAGCTAATGTCGAGCGCCGCGCGATCGAAGTCGGCGTTCCCCGATGGTTTCGTGAGCTCTCGTTTTTCCACCACGCCATCGCGATTGAGTCGAAACTCCACTACCGCCTCGAGGGATTGGTTGTTCAATGCATGGTCCGGCGGCAAGTAGAGGCGGCTCTGCTCGAGAAACCCATCGGCCCAAAAAGGATGGATCTTCGCGTGAACCGCCTCGAACCAGGAGCGCGCAGGCAGGTCGGGGTCCGGGCTGGGCTCGGGCCCGAGAGGCGGACCAGGTTGGAAAGCAGGCTGCTTGTTCGCCGACGAAATCGGGCGCTTCGGCGCGCATGCGACCAGGGCTAGGCTTGCGGCGAGAGCGGCGTGACCGAATGAGCGCACGGCTCGAGTTTAGGGCCCGCGGATGAATAACTCAATCGCGCGTGCAGAAACGCTCTTCGTTCACTTCCGGGCAACGTCGAAGGTCACCTCGGGATTGGAGATCCCAGCGCCCGCAAATGCGTCGAAGACCTGTCTGTGCGTCTCTTCGCCGCTGGCAGAGAGCCCCACGACCGTGACTCTCATGGGCCCCCATGTGAGGTTCTTGACCGACTGGGCCGCTTGCATGCCAAACGGGCGACAATTGCCGGCGCGCGAGCCGTCTACTGGGGTTCCGCTTTCGGTCGCGCCCGAAAGTGGCGCTCCATCCCGCTCGAAGATGAGACGTTGCGACGTGACCTCGTCACAGTTCTCGACTCCGGCCCACTTGGTGCGGAAGAAGAAGGTCCCCGAATAAGAAGCGCTAAAGTCGGCAAATGGAATATCTAGATCGACGCGAGCAAAGTCGGAGGTCACGCTGAAACCCGCCGTCGCGACCCCCTTTGTTATCGCGACGCCGTCCTTGCCGAACACAGTGGCGTTGACCGTGTAATCGCCGAGAGGAAGGCCGGAGACCGTCGTCTCGCTGAGCCCACAATCCTTGCGCTCGGTCCTTTCGACTGGGCCAAGAATCCTGAGCTCCACCTTGTCCGCCGAGACACCCCCGCAGGTCTCATTGAAACCCGGGAACTCGGTGCTTATTAGGTACCAGTTGATTTCTACTTTTCGGGAGGTGCACCGCTCAGTGCAACCGTCCGCACTTTCGGTGTTGCCGTCATCGCACTCCTCCCCGCGCTCTATCTTGCCGTTTCCACAGACAGGCCGCGCAACGTTGAGAAGGCAACCGTTGGTGCATCCGTCGTTGTCTACAGCGTTCCCGTCGTCACATTGCTCGCCGGGCTCCACGGCTCCATTGCCGCACACCGAGTCACCGCCACAACCGACCAGCAGCCCAAGGGTAATGGCCGCTGGCCACAACAAAAGAGCGTCCTTCATCCTTAACCAGTCGCCGCCACGTCTAGCCCCAGGTGCTTGCGCACGCTGAAGTACTCCTCGGACACGCTGTACGAAAGAAGCTCGCGCAGCCTCTCCTTTGCCGAAAGGGTGCTCGTGACCCCCTGCTCCGTCGCGATCATGCGGGCGGCAGTCTCGAGGTCGTTTGCCAGGATGAACCCCACGCGGTTGGCCGAGAGGTCAGCCGCGGTGATCCAGCCGGAGACCGCCGCCTCGCCATCTTTGGTTCCGAGCTTGCGCGCAAAGGCGGCGACCTGCTCGAGCACCGCCTCTGGGACGGTTCTCTTGAAATGAACCTTCAGCTTCTCGATTTCGGGCTCATGCCGGCCGTTTGCCACGCCCGTCACCGCCAGTGCAGCGTGCACGGCCGCCTCGAGCTTGGGAATGGTGGCGAGAGCGTAATAGACGTACCGCTCCGGGCGGAAGAAGGCGAGTCGTTTCGCGATGTCAAAGATGGTCTCGCGGTCCGCCTTCCTAGACGACATGGGATCGCCGATCAGCACCGCCGGGACGAGAAGCCCCTTGTCGGCCATGTTTGCCGCACGAAACCCGTCGTTGCTCCCCTCGCGCAGGTAAAGCTCGGGCTGAGGGCTGATGCCGAGGGTCTGTACCGCATAGCGGAACATCTTGGCCACTCGGTGGGGATGGCTCTCGAGGTCCGCCTGGTCCTTGCGATCGAGTCCCATGGCTTCGTGGGGCTGGGCCGTGAAGGCCGCCAGCGACGCCATGAGCGAGGCAAAGATCCCGTTTAGGGCGCGATCCTCTCGTGGATGGAGGATGGCTTTCTGCCAAAGCTCTTCGGTAAGCCGGCGGCGCGCCAGCTCGAGCTGCTTGCCCTTGAGCGCATGGAACCGATCCTGCTCCTCTTGGCTTGCTTGACCCAGGAACACCAGCGCCGACGCCAAGCAGTACGCCTTGTCGACGTCGCCAATGTCGGCATAAAGCTTGGAAAGCGAGCGATAGAGGTCCAATCGGTCTGGGTACTTCTTGAGCAGCGACTGAAGCTCGACGACCGCCTTGATCGCATGGTCGGGGCCCGCGTCGAGGTAGAGCGCAGCCAGCGTCTCGTGGCGCCTCGTGTCGGCAGGGTCGAGGGCAACGGCGACCTCATGCGCGGCGATGGCGCTCTTGGGGTCGAGAAGCTTCTCGAGGGCAATGTCGCCGAGCCGCGTCCACAAGTGGAGGAGCTGCGGCGTGGTGGCCCGATCACCGAGCCTTGCGATCATGGTTCGATAGGCCTTCGAAAGGCCTTTCCAATCCCCTCGATCTCCCAGGATGCGCTCGATTGCCTCGAATGCCTTCGGCATTGTCGGTGCGTCGTCGAGGGCACGCCCAAAATAGGACACCGCCTCCTCGGCGCCATGCAGCTCGTCGCGCGCAATGACCGCCGCGGCGTAGAAGTACTTGGCGCGAAGAGGTGGCTCCTTCTCGAGTTCGGCGATCTTCCCTAGCGTCTCAATGGCCCGGCGCCACTCCTTTTGCGCGGTATAGAGGTCCAGCATCTTGTGGAGGACCGCGTGCGATCGGGGCCTGAGCTTGAGCGCCTCGAGATAGGCCCCGAGTGCGGTCATGGGGTCGCCCAGCTTCAGCGCCATGAGATCGCCAATCTCTTCGAACAGGCGGGAACGCGCTTCCTCTGAAGCCCCGTCGAGCAGGTTTCGCTTCGCCTCGACGACCGACTTGAAATCTCCTCGCTCGGTCGCGAGCTCGACAATCAGCTCCAGAGACGGCCGATGTCCCGGATCCCGCTCTAAGGCACGACGGAATGCGTTCTCGGCGGTCTTCACGTCACCGCGATGACGAGCGGCGAGCCCCACCCGATACCACGTCTCTACGATCTGCCCCTCGGCGAGTGCCGACCGATGGCGCAAGAGGATCTCGCGGTACCGCTTCTCCGCCTCTTCCCACTCCTTGCTCGCGAAAAGCAGGCTGGCGAGGCCCAACGCGGCTTCGAGGGACTCGTGGTCAGTCTCGAGCGCCTGGCGATAGCACTTGGCTGCTTTCTCAGTCTTGCCCAAGGCTTCGGCAACCCGGCCGAGGAGCGCTTCGCGACGCCCCTTCTCGACCCTGTCGGTAGTTTCGGTCTTTCGAGAAAGCATCTCGAGCACTGGCTCGGCGTCAGCCCACTGCTCCTTGGCGACGCACTGAGCCGCCACGCGATTTCCTGCCTCGACATGCTCTGGATCGAGCGCGAGGACCCGCGCATGCAGCTCAAAGGCAACCTCGGGCTGGTCTAGCCATTCCTCGTGGATGAGGGCGGCCTCAAAAAGGAGGCGGACCTTCTCCAGCCGGTTGGTTGCCAGCCTTTCTGCCTCGAGCATCAGCTTGGCCGCGCGCGCGAAGTCTCGGCGCTGCCTATAGAGCTCGATAAGGGCTTGCATGGACGGCACGTGGGCTGGATTGAGCTCGAGCGCCTTGACGTAGTGTGCCTCGGCGGCGGCCTGGTCTTCGAGGTTCTTTGCGTGGATTTCGCCGGCCTGGTGGTAAAGGTCGGCTCCACCCGGGCCGAGGAGCATGGCGTGCTTCGTGAGCACCGCCACCGCCCTGTCCCATGCTTCAACACGGGCGTAGAGCCGCCCCAGAGCGGCAAGGCAATCCAGGTTCTCGCCACTGATGTCCAGCGCGTTCACGTGGGCAGAGATCGCTCGGTGCGGGTCCATGAGCTCCTGCTCGTGCAGCCTCGCGAGCGCGAGGTAGAGCTCCACTCGTTCCGAAGGCATGGCGACCGACGCGATTCGTCGCTCGTAGAGCTCGACCACGGCGTCCCAGTTCCCCCGCGCCCTGTAAAGCCGCTCGAGCGAGCGGTAGGCATCCACGGCCGTGGGCTCCAGGACGAGCACCTTCTCGTAGTAGCGAATGGCGCGCTCCTGCCCCCCCTCTCGCTCTTCCACCTCGTTGGCAAGCCTTCGCCAGGCAAGCGTGCGCTCGGTCTCTGGGCCGGCTTCGGCGAGTCGCTCGAGCGTGCGCAAGTAGTCCTCGGCGCGTCCCGCCTTCTCGTAGAGCTTCTCGAGCGCCCGGAGTGCCTCCACGTCACGGTCGTTCTTCTCGAGCGCGGCCTCGTAACGGCCAATCGCACCCTCGACATCCCCAAGCTTCTCTGACCGGAGCTGGGCAAGCTCCTTGCGGTACGCCGCAGCGCGGGCGGGATCCTCGTCGTCAAGGATGTCGGCCCGCTTTTCGAGCACGCCCGCAAGCTTGCCCCACCGCTCGCCACGACGGTACAAGCGCTCGAGAGCGGTCAGGGCCTCTGAGTTGCTATTCTCGAGGTCAACGGCTTTCTCGTACGACTCGACAGCCTTGGACGTGGAGGCGAGCTGAGTCTCGTGCAAGTCCGCAAGCGCGAGCAGGAGGTCGATCTTTTGCTCGGCGTCGTTCTCGACCTCGGCGTGGGCAGCGAGCTCCTCGGCGAGCTCACCCCATTTCTGCTGCTTGCGATAGATCTCGGCCAGCCCGCGATGCGCCTCGGTCTGCCGGGAGTCCTTCTTGAGCGCCTCTCGGAAGGACGCGATGGCGTAATCGTAATGACGCAGCTTCTCGTGGTACCAGCGTCCCAGCCTGACCCAGCAGGCGGAAGCCAAGCGGGCGTCGTGAATGTGGGGCACGATCTCGGAAACATCGTGGACGAGCTCTCCCCAGCCGTCCGTCTCCGCGGCGAGACGTTCCGCCTCCGCCAGGGCATCCTCGCTTGTCGGGTCCTCGCGCAGGGCTGCGGTCAACGCCGTGAAAGCTCGCGGAAGGTCACCGATCTCCTTTTCGAACGCACGCGCGACCTCCCGGAGGAACCGAGCGCGCTGGGATGAATCCCCTTCGACCTCGACCCGCGCGAGCAAGATCTCGACGAGTCGCTCGGCTTGGCCGTTATCCCTCGCCCGCTTCTCCATCGCATGGAGGGCATCGAGCGCTTCGGAATCGGACGAATCATGTCGCAGCCGTTCCAGCCAGCCGTCCAGGTCGTCGTCGCCTGGACGGGTGACAGCCAATGAGATCCCTTCTTTTTCGCAAGCCTCTGCGAGCGCCGAAAGGTACTTGAGCAGCGACTCGGCGGATTTCTCGTCTCCTCCGTGCCCCTCGAGGGGAACAGCGGTCATGTGGTGTTCCGCCGAAAGCTCCTCGATGTCCACTGGTCCTAAGCCCGAGCCCACGAAGTAGTGCTCGCCCCGGGGGGGTTCGAACATGCCGAGCACTCGCTCTAAGAGCGCATGAAGATCGGGATCACCGTGGCGAAATCCTACAAAGATGAGCGTTCCGTCCCGGTAGAGATCTTCGAGGATCGAGCGATATGCCGAAGCCGATGAAAGCGCCCGCCGTACCGACGTCGCCACGAGGACGTACGAGCTCGGGTTCTTGATGTCACCGAGAAGCTTCAGCACGTACCGGCGACGAGTGTCCAGGTCGGCGCCGGTCTCATAACTCGCCAGGCAGGGTGCCGGCCACCCATCGGGCGAGCCGAGCTGAACCGCTCGCTCGACGATGTCGCCTGGGTGCACGGTCCAAATGGCTCTTACCGGAATGCGCCCAAGGACATGGAGCGCGTCGGGGACAGAGTCCCTGGCGAGCCATGAATCGGCGATGACCTTGTCGCACGCCTCGCTTCCCAGAGTGCGGCCGAGAAAGCCCGCCGCGGTGACCAAGCGACCCTTCTTGAGGAATGCGGCCACGTCGGCTGCAGCTTCGTGGTCACCTGGGCTGGCCCGCTTTTCCAGCTCCTCGCGCATGCGTTCGAGGAGCTTCTTCCACGACGGCATGCCGGCGAAGGAGCCGATCGATGAGCCCACGACGAGGGCGGCACGACCGGAACGAATACGTTCAATGAGAGAATGGGAAATCTGATTCTCGGCCATCGGATCGTCCTTCGAAAGGCCCGTCACCGGGTTACGAGCGTGATCGTACGGGTTGAACGCACGGACGCTAGCCGAGGGCGAGCGACGGGATCAAGCGAAATCGATGGGATGGCGACAACAGCTCCTTACACCAGACGTTCACGGCTACTCGGGCGACAAGGGCTGAGCGTAGCACTCTGTGTTGCCAGCATCTTGGGGGAGTGCCGGGCAGCCTTCATCAGGACCCACGCAGGTCGTGCAAGGGGCGCTCTCCTCGTGGGCCAGGACCGACTCGATCCACGCGCGATGCACGTCAAGCCGGGTGTGGTAGGAAGGCCCGGTGCAGCCCTGCACGCCGTGCGACACGATCGCGATGACCTTGTTGTCGCGGAGCACCGCGCCGCCCGAGTCCCCTGTACACGCTGTGGCCCCGGATTCACCGGCCCTAAGAAGCCGCGGGCAAGCCGTTTTGACTCGCACCGTGACGGATCGACGGACCTGCGATCCCCCTTCGGCATCTCGCCCAAAGCCGACCAATGTGACCTCTTGCCCATTCATGTCGGCGCCAAGCGGAGAGAGCTCCAGGACCGCAGGACGCACGGGCGCGTCCTCCACAAGAAGGACCGCCCCGAGATCGACGCCGCCCGAGAGGTCCGTATCCGTTCCGGTCGCGCCGGGATAGATGGCTATCTCCTCGAGTGCGAGTAGTGCGCCGGCAG
The DNA here is from genome assembly GCA_016210055.1 of Deltaproteobacteria bacterium. Lineage (GTDB taxonomy): Bacteria > Myxococcota_A > Polyangia > Haliangiales > SHYZ01 > JACQUZ01. The sequence continues at coordinate 11,254 of JACQUZ010000121.1, forward strand.
GAGTGTCGGTCGATCCCGTGCGAACCACGAGAGATGACACGGCAGCCCCCCGAACGCAGTGAGAAGCGGTGAGCACCACGCGAGCCCCCACCACCACGCCGCTGCACGTGCTTCCGTCACCCTTCTGGACAAGGACTACTTCGGGATACGCTGTATCAACCGTGCCCCCCACGATCGCTCGAGAGGTCGCCTCTGGCCGACATGTGGGCGCAGGCTCGGCGCACGCGGCGGCCCACCCAATGGTTATCCATGCCACGCCTGCTCGAGAGCAGATCCCCTGACGCACTTCCGGACATCATATAGCCGCGAGCTTTTCGCGCTGGTGTTCAAATCGTCCAGATTAAGTTCAATCCAGTTGATTGATTAGACGACTTGGTTCAAAAAATGGATTAAGGTCTTAAAGAACGCAGCAATTTCCACAACTTGCGACACGGCTCGCCGATTGCATCGTCCTCCCATTCGCTTGCCGACGTGCAAGGAATAGGAGGAAGGGCAATGCGGATCAGGTACTCCCGCTCGTTTGCGCTCCTCGCATGGCTCCTGATGGGTTCAGCCACCGCCTTCGCCGCAAAGGGCGGCGTTGTGTACGTGCATGGAACAGGCGATTACCCGGGGACCCAGAGCTGCTCGGGGACTGGAAACTCCTTCAAGTGCATCGTCCAGAACGCGATTGACAACTACTGGACCCAGGAATTCGTGGATTCGACGCGCAAGCGCTCTGACGAGACGAGCCGGCCATATGCCGTGGTCGGCTGCAAGTTGGGGTCCCGCACGCCGTGGTACAACGCGACCCCCGTCAAGAACGATGCCGGTGCATCCGGCGCCGAGAGTGGTGAGGCGAGCGCCTGCGTGGGGCCGCAGATCGAACGCTTCATCAAAGGTCCGGACAATGTCTATGGGAACGCCGACGATATTACGGACATCGTGGTAGTCGCGCATTCCGGCGGCGGCAACCACATCCGCTACATCCTCGAACAATACACCGCCAGCACCACCTTCACCCGGGTGAAGAACGCCAGCAAGAAGGTGGTTGCGCTCACCGCTCCCTTCCGCGGCACCTACCTCGCAAATTGGGTTTTCACAGGGGGAAGCCTCGGGAAATTCGTCAACAACGTCCTCGAGTTCATGGGGGGCAACGGCTTGTACAACGACGACGGTACCTACTTCGTGAGGACGAACGCGATGGACTCGCACAACACCGATTCCTCGAAGTACGTCGGCATGAACAACCCCGTGAGCGGGGTCACGTTCCGGTCTGGCTATGGCACGTACCCCGACGCAGCGGCTTGGGATGGCAAGACCTATTGCGGAGGGTATTCGTACCAGGCCGGATTGAACCTCCTTCATCGCCTGTACCTTAGCCAAAACGACGCGGCCACCTACCGAGACGGTTGCTCCGATGGATTCCTTACCTGCCTGTCGACCGGGGCCCTCGGCCAGGTGTTCCGAAGCGGTCGCTTCCTGAGCCACCACCAGACCCGGCGGACCAAGTCGGGGTGCAGCTGCAGCTGGTGGGCGTCTTCGTCTTGCTACAACACGACAAGCGCGTGGGATATCAGCGTTCGTGGTGAGGTCAACAGCACGGCCATGGCGTACACCGACGTGCCCACCTCGGGGGATGCCTCCGACGTGCCACATGCCAAGTGGGACGCCTGCGGCTTCGCGACACCCGGCTGGGTGAGCTACTCCGACTACGGCCGGACCAGCTTCTACACCCCTGGCTGCCCACAGTCCTACCTGGGCGACGGCTATTGCGACTGGGATTGCTTCGCCTCTTACGGCCGCGACGCTGTCCCGACCTGGGAAAACAACGACCCCTCGACGAACCGCGTGGTTTCCTGGGGCGCCGACGACTGCACTTTTGGAAGCTCACGGTCGGCGTTCTCATCATCGTTTAGCGGCGACGTGAACGGCGATGGATACACCGATTACTCGGAGTACAACGACACCTCCTATTGCCCGGATAGCTGGCTCAATGACGGGGCCTGCGACGAGTGCTGGCTCGCCAAGGCAGGATCTGACGGCAACGACTGCCGCGCCGGGATGATCACGTCCTGCTACGGCCTTGGCACGAACGGAGGCTCAACGATCTACCGGGAGATCGGCTTCCTGCCCCCTGCCGCTTCCTGCGGGAACGGAATGTGTGAAGCGAACGAATGCACTGGGTGTGCGAGCGATTGCCCAGGGCTATGCAACTGAGAGCACAAGGGACAAGGGATAAGGAGAAGACCATGCGACGCATCTACCGCATCATCGCAATCCTCGTGCTCCCCGCGCTCTTCGTGAATGGGTGTCAGAGGAGTGACCCGGATTCGGACGTTCCCACTCCGGTCTCCACCACGTCGGCGTCACTGGTTGCGGGTGATCTCGTTCCCCGGGCGCTCCACAAGGTAAGCGTGCCCCAGTCCGAGCGGAGCGGAGTGCTCTCGGGCTCCGACCCGACGCCCACCTCAAATCCGGCCCAGTTCGCGCTCGAACCCCATCGGGTTGTCAGCAAGAACCTGGTCCGGCTCATCCCTGCGGGGAGCCCGCCAGAGATCAGAATTCTGCCGATCGATTCGCCTGAGCAGGCGCGCGTGGTGGTGAGCGTGGCCGTGGCACCTGAGCGCGGCCAGCGCGTTCTTAAGGGCATTCACCTGCGATCTTTTAGCGACGGCGCAATTCTCGACAAGAGCCGTGACCTCGCCGAGGACGACGAGGTTATTCGCACCGGTCTTGGTGGACAGCCCAATTTAGCCGACCGCGCCGGCCTCGGCGACGAGATGCGAGACCTCCTCCGACACGAGCCAGGATTCGCGCTCCTCGCCATGCCCGCCCGGCCGCTTTCGATTGACCAGCCTTTCAAGCCTGGGAAGGTCCTCATCGAGCTCCCGCCAGAGGCAGCTTTGGCCGGTGCGCTGGTGTTCGTGGACCAACCGAGCAGCACCATCGAGCTTGGCGCGGTCGCGGGCTCCATCCATCATTCGACCGGGGAGCAAGCAAAGATCGTAGCCGACCTATCGGACGCCGGCACGCCCATCGAGGGAGCGAGCGTGATTGCCTGGCTCGAGAAGCCCGGCAACCGCAGGGATCCCGATAGCACCCTCCCCTTGCGCGGGATCGGCGGTGGCAAGCACGTGGTCGAAGTCCCCCTGACCAGCACGAGCGCGACGGATATCGGGCTATGGACCGTTCATCTCATCGCTCGCGGTACCACGCCCGATGGCCGCGAGTACGAGCGCACGTCGGAAGTATCGTTCAGCTACAGCGTGCCCCACGCCCGGATGACCACGGTCTACACGCCAGTCGTGGTCCGTGGAAGCGATCGCCTCGTCGACGAAGTCGTGTTTGATGTTGAAGTCGAGAGCATCGTGGTCGACCGCTTGGGGCTCCGGGGGACGCTCGTCGTGAACGACAATGGGGTCGAGCGCTCCATCGCCACGGCGCAGGTGGGCTTCGACGCGAGCGAGGGGCAAAGCCGCGTCTCGCTGCGCTTCGGGTCGGGTGCGATGTTCCTCGCGCACCAGGATGGCCCTTACCACCTGCGCGATTTGGTCCTGGTCTCGCACGGAAACGCCACCGTGCAGCACCGCCTCGGACGCGGCCTCGACCTGCGCACGCCGAGGATTCCGGCCAAGGCACTTCGCCCTGTCGAAACGCTCTCCCCAGCGATCGAAGAGTCGCTGAACCTGGGGACGCTGTAGGATTTCATTCCACTCGCTGCCGTCTAGCACTGCACCCTCTCGACACGCGGCTCGTTCTGCTACATTGACGGCCAATGGCTTGGCGAGAGATCGCGGACATCTACCGCGCCTCCAAGAAGAAGAAGGACATCAACTGGTGGACGGAATGGGTGTGCCGCCCGCCAGCCGCGGTGCTCGTGTACCTGTGGAAGGACTCGCGCATCACCCCCAACCAGGTCACGTTCCTGGCCACGCTCGTCGCCATGTTCTCGGCGGCGCTCCTCGCTCTCCTTCCTGGTTGGTGGGGAGCCGTCGTCGCGGCCCTCGTGTTCGAGTTCTCCTTCGTCCTCGACTGTGTTGATGGTCAACTCGCCCGGCTGCGCAAGCAAGCGTCCACCGTTGGCCATCACCTGGACTTCCTCATGGATGAGATCAAGGCGTTCCTCATCTTTGGAGCCGTGGCGGTGCGCCTGTGGCGCTTTGCCGAGACCCCCGACGAAGGCAATCGCTTCCTGCTCGTCGGCATTTTTGCCATGGCTTGCCTCGGCGCCGGTCTTTCACTGACGACGTTCATGCGCCGTCCCGAGTACGGGGCAAAGCCTCCCACGGAAGATGGGCAGCCAGCGGAGTTAAGGGCCCGGCGCGGGCTCATGGGGAAGGCGATAGGCACCCTCGAGCATGCGGCGCGAATCGTGGTCCACTATCCGTCGTACATCCTCCTGGTGGCGCTCGTCCCCCCTGGGCGCCTGGACATCTATTTTTGGGCGTATGCCGCGGTGAATGCGCTGTACGCGGCACGCTCGTTCCTGCAGGTCTACCTCAAGCTAGGACGATTTCAGACATGAGCATTCTCACGCCCATTAGGAAGGCCGTGGTCGTCGCAGCTGGAAAGGGCCGACGGCTCGCGCCCTACACCGATGAAATGCCCAAGTGCCTCGTTCCCGTTAGGGGACGCCCCATGCTCGCGCGGCAGCTCGACGCATTCCGCGCCCACGGTGTCGTCGAAACCGTGGTGGTACGGGGTTACAAGGCAGACGTGCTCGAGCGTCGCAGGTCGGAGCTCGGGCCAGGCGTTCGCTTCGTCGAGAACCTTGATTACGAGCGAAACAACATCCTCTCCTCGCTCTTCAAGGCGGAGAGCGAGCTCGATGGGCCGTTCCTCTTCACCTACGCAGACATCGTCTTCGCCCAAGAAGTCGTCGGAGAGCTCCTCAGCGCGGACGGGGACATCTGCTTGATCATCGACCAGGACTTCGCCAAGGTGTACGACGGTCGCACGGACCACCCACTCGCCGAAGCCGAAGTCTGCGCGCTATCTCCGAGCGGTCACGTGGCTGCCGTGGGGAAGCGATCGATCCCGCCTCACGAGGCCTTTGGCGAGTTTATTGGTCTCGCCAAGTTCTCCGCGAGAGGCGCCACAATGCTGCTGTCGGCTTGGCGGAAGGCCAAGAGCGAGTACGTGGGCAGAGAGGACGCGCCGTTCATGCGGGCGCCACGCTTTCAGGAGGCCTACCTCACCGACCTGCTCCAATTCCTCATCGACGAGGGCGTGCCGCTCACCCCAGTCCCCATTCGGGGGCGGTGGCGCGAAATTGACACGGTGCAAGATCTTCGACGCGCAGAGGACTCGGTGGACTGGTAGGATGCGCGGCACCATGAACGCGAAATGGGGATTTCTCCTTTTGTTGGGCATTTTGGGGTGTGACCGGCCAAGTGAAGAGGAGTGCGCGCGGGCCATTGCGAATATCAACAAGATCACCGCCTTTGAGAGCCAAGCGCAAGGAAAGGACGCGGCGGCGGCAGTGAGATCGTGCCGATCGCAGGGGACGAAAGCGGCAGTCCAATGCTGGATCCGGGCTACCTCGGTCGAAGACCTGGCCAAGTGTGAGGGTTCCCCCGTCGCAGGGAGCAAGTAGACCTCGACGCGGCGCGTCGCCAACTCGAACGAAGGTGGCTGCAATTTCGCGCCCGGGCGTGTGCTAGAATTTTTTGTGAACGGGCTCGCGCTGAATTGATGGTTCGTCGGTTGAATTGTCTTCCTAGGAACCCACGATCATCCATGGGTCGGTGATCGACGTGCCGTGAGGTTGACGCCTTCGTCTTCCCGCGTGCACCGCAAGCTCGTCGATGGAGCCCCAGAGAAAAAACAAGAACACATTCGAGCGGAGGTTTCTCACCTCCGGACCAAAGAAAGGCCGTGACGGAAGGATTCATCATGCGAGACGAGCGCAACGATCGAAGGAACGGTGGCCGAGAAAAGCTTTCTTGGCGTGAGATCGACTCCAGGCGCGACAAGAGCCGGCGGGACCAGGAACCCGCGCACAAGTCGAGCGCGGCTGCGCTCGCAGGGCAAAAAAGCTATCGCGCTGCTCTTGAGCGCGCCTTCGAGCAGGGGAAGCTCGGTGAGCTCGCTCGCACGCTTGTTCGCGGCGCGGATGAACCGCGGCCGAGCACGCCTTCGCCCATTCTCCCCGCACCGCCTCCGGCACCACCGCCGGGGCCAGCGAATATCACAGCGAACATGGAGAGCAAGCCGGAAGCTCCCCAGGAAACAACAGCAGCCATCCCTCCGGCTCCGCCAGCCCCCAAGGATCCCGAGCGAGAGAATCGCCAGAAGATGCTCGCCAAGATCCGCCAGGCCGAGAGCCGGGACCTCATTTCTCGCGCAGTGGACGCGTTCCTGACCCGCTACGCAAAGTTGCCGGATGACTATGAAGTGCTGACCAAAGCGCTTTCCCACAGGGACGATGAACGGGTGAGGAGCTCACTCGACCAGCTCGTGACCATGATCGAGCGCGAAAAACCTCGTCGGGCCCGAACCCTTGCCGCGCAGCTCCGCTACCTGGAAGACACCCACGCAGATCCTGAAATACGACGTTACTCGGCGGAGGTACGTAGCAGGCTTTGAGCCACCGTGTGGCCTTGCCTTGCGCCGCCCCCTCGTGCCGCTTGCCGCCTCACCCCATGCCAATGCGCTTGGACAGGATCTCCCGCATGATTTCCGATGTACCGCCGCCAATAGTGATCAGCCGGATGTCACGCCACCGCCTCGAGACGAGGAACTCATCCATGTACCCATAGCCTCCGTGGAACTGGAGGCATCGATCGACCACGCGACACGCGAGCTCGCCGCAGTACAGCTTGGCCATGGTGATTTCGGTGACGGCATCCTGTTTCCGATTGAACAAGTCGGAGGCGCGATAGGCCAGCCAGCGACCAGCCTCGAGCTCCGTGGCGAGCTGAACGAACTCGTGACGCCACACCTGGTAGCGCATCAGCGGACGACCAAAGGATTGGCGCTCATTGCCGTAGCGAACCGCTTCCTCCAGGGAGAGCTGCGCACCCGCCACCGAGCTAATGGCCGCAATGAGACGCTCCCCTTGGAAGTTCATCATGATGTAGTAGAAGCCCTGATTTTCCTCACCTAGGAGGTAGCGCGCCGGGACGCGGCAGTCTTCGAAGGCGAGCTCTGCCGTATCGGAAGCATGGTTTCCAATCTTCTTCAGCTTGCGGGCGACCCTGAACCCCTTTGTGTCCGTCGGGAAGAGGAGCAGCGAGACCCCGCCGTATCCCTCACCACCGGTCCGAACCGCCAGGGTGATGAAATCGGCGCGCGTGCCATTGGTAATGAAGGTCTTGGCGCCATTAATGATGTAATCCCCCCCAACCTTGCGGGCGGTGGTTCGGATGCTCGCCACGTCTGATCCGGCGTTGGGCTCGCTAATTCCGAGGGCTGCGATCTTCTCGCCGCGGATCGCGGGGATAAGGAACTCCTCCTTCTGCTCCTTTGTCCCGATGGCCGCGATGATCGGTGTCGCCATGTCTGTTTGGACCATGAGCGACATGTTGAGACCCGCTGAACGGGAGCGTGCGAGCTCCTCGGCAAAGGCGACCGTGTACCAATAGTCTCCCCCTGCTCCTCCGAGCTCCTCGGGAACGCTCAGGCCCAGGTAGCCAAGCTTCCCCATTTTTTGGAAGACGTCGCGTGGGAAAAGCTCTTCTCGCTCCCATTCGTCAGCGTGCGGGGCGAGCTCTTTCTCCACGAACTCACGGAAGGACTTGCGGAAGACGTGGTGCTCTTCGGTGAAAAAGGTCCCAAACATGGCATGAGCATGAGAACACCCCGCGGCCCGCCGCGTCAACCTTGCCGAACCCTCAGGTCGTCCGAGGTCAGGTCGTCCGAGGTCATGTTGACACTCCGTTGGGCGTGAAGTTACACTTTTTTTCTTGTGAAGCCGTCTCGCATCCTCGTCGTCGACGACGACGCATGGATCTTGCGCATGGTCACCACGGTCCTTGCCAAGCGCGGGCACGAGGTCGTGACGGCTTGCGACGGCGACGACGCGTTGGAGCGGTTGAAAGAGCTAAGGCCCGACCTCATCATCACGGATGTCATGATGCCCAAGCTCGACGGCTGGTCGTTCGTCAAGCAGGTGAGGACCCGTCCCGAGCTCGCGTTCGTTCCCGTCGTGTTTCTGACGGCCCTTGGCTCTGACGAAGACCGGATCAAGGGGTTCCGCCTGGGAGCGGACGATTACCTTCCCAAGCCGTTTCGCTTCGAGGAGCTGGACCTCCGCGTCACCAACGCGCTCAAGCGCCGGCACCAGATCGAGAGCACGGCCCGCGCCCAGATACAGGCGGAGGAAATCACTCGCGGCCCGGGATTTCACGGCACCATTGACCAGCTCGGCTTGTCCTCGGTCCTCACCCTGCTCGAAATGGAGCGCAAGAGCGGCGTCCTGGTGCTTTCTCGTCCTTCAAGCAGCGAGATCGGGCGACTCTTCATTCGCGATGGCCGGGTCGCATCCGCCCGCTACGACGGAAAGGCGTCGCCGACAAACGAACAGGTCGTCTACGAGCTGCTCGGCTGGTCGGAGGGCCGATTCGAGTTCAGCTCCCTCGAGGTGGAAATGGAGGACGAGATTCGCCTCTCCACCACGCACCTTCTCATGGAAGGCGCGCGCCGGATTGATGAGTCGCAGCGGGTGCGAACGAGGCGCTGAGCACGATTAGAAACCGTAGCGAGCAGGTTTCACGCGGGCGAATCGTCCTCGCCGTCGTCGCTCCCCAAGGCCTCGATGTCGTATTTCTTCATCAGCTTGCGAAAGTACTTGCGATCGATGTCCGCCTCTCGGGCGGCGTGGGAGATGTTGCCGCTGTTCTTCTTGAGGAGCGCGACGATGTAGTCCCGTTCGAAGCTCGACACCCAGCGCTCCTTTGCCTCCTTGAACGTGCTGTCGAATACCTCGGGTCCTGGACGCTGCGGAGGAGCAGGCGCGGCCATGCCAGCGCCGGGGGCACCCATGGCTCCGTGGGCATTGGGAAAGGGCGCCCGGCCCTCCTCGGCACGGACCGCAGGCGAGGCCGCCCTGCTCTCGGCTGCCTCACGGATATGCTCGGACAGGTCGCGCGACTCGATGATCTCCCCGTCGCAGAAAGAGACCGCCCGCTCGATGGTGTTGACGAGCTCCCGCACGTTGCCCGGCCAGCGGTAAACGGCCAGGATATCGAGGGCTTCGCGAGAGATGTTCTTCACCCTCGGCGTTCCGTCGGGTCGACGATTGTATTCCTGGATCTTGAGGAAATACTTGATGAGCAGCCCAATGTCCTCCACCCGCTCGCGAAGCGGTGGCAAGGTCAGGCGCACCACGCTGAGCCGGTAGAACAGGTCCTGTCGAAAGCGTCCCGCCCGAACTTCTTCTTCGAGGTTGCGGTTGGTCGCTGCCAAGATGCGCACGTCGACCTTGCTGGGCCGGTTGCCACCCACTCGGCGAATCTCCCGCTGTTCGAGCGCGCGGAGTAGCTTCGGCTGAAGATCCAGAGGCAGCTCTCCCAGCTCGTCGAGAAACAGCGTTCCACCGTCCGCCATCTCGAAAATCCCCTGGCGGGTCATGATGGCGCCGGTGAAAGACCCCTTCTCATGGCCGAAGAGCTCGCTCTCAATGAGGTTTTCCGGCACCGCGCCGCAGTCGAAAATCATGAGGGGTCCCTGCGAGCGCGCCGACAGCTTGTGAATGGTCTGGGCCACGACCTCCTTGCCC
>JACQUZ010000011.1 GCA_016210055.1 Deltaproteobacteria bacterium
AACTGAATGAACTCCATGTTCCCGATCCGGGCGCCGACGCGATAGGCCATGGCCACTCCGTCTCCGGTCGCGACGTCTGGGTTCGTAGTGTAAAGGTAGACTTTCCCCGCCCCGCCCGAGGCGAGGACGGTCGAGCGCGCGATGACTGGCTTGACCTCGCCGGTCTTCTGGTCGAGGACATACGCGCCAAAGCAGGCGTCGGGACCGCCATATTTTGCCATGGTGAGCAAGTCCACGGCCATGTGGTCTCGAAGGATGGAAATGCGATCGCCGCGATTGAGGACCGCCTTGAGAAGAGACCTCTCGATCTCGCGTCCCGTGGCGTCCTTGGCGTGGGCAACCCGGCGCGCGGAGTGGCCCCCTTCGCGGCCGAGGTCGAAATTCCCATCGGGTGTTCGCCCGAACTGCGCGCCATGCTTCTCGACCAGCTCGAGAACGTGCTTGGGCCCACCGCGGACGCAAAGTTCGACGATGTCCGGATGACAGAGCCCATCGCCCGTGCGGAGGGTGTCTTCCACGTGCTTGTCAAACGAATCGTCGGGCGAGAGGACCGCCGCAATCCCCCCCTGCGCGAAGCTCGTGTTCGAGTCGTCCGGAGCATGCTTTGTGACGAGCAAGACGGTGCCGTGCTCGCTCGCGTTGAGCGCGAAGTAGAGGCCGGCTAGCCCAGAACCGATGACCAGGAAGTCCGCTTCCAAGGCTGACATTGGGCGGAGACTACCGCGACGGCCTTGGGGTTGCTAGGATCGCTAGTGCGGGATGCGGATTCCTCTGTTGTCATGGGCTACGGTGGCCGCCACCTTGATGCTCGCGAGTCACTGGGCGATCGCTCGGGCCGATGTGTACACGTACACGGATTCGAGCGGCGTGATTCATTTCACGAATCTGGAGCCCAAGGGGAGTCACCGCAAGAAGTGGAAGAAGATCTACAGGATTGGGCCTGGCAAAGCGTCGGCCGTCCGCGGTGACTGCAAGAGGTGCGATCTCATCCCAGCGCGGGACCGCTCACCGGATCGCTATACCCGCTACGACGCGCATGTCCTCGAGGCTGCCTCCCTTTACCAGATTCCCGAGGCACTCATTAGGGCGATCATCAAGGTCGAGTCCGACTATGACCCAAGAGTCGTGTCGTCGGCGGGTGCTCGGGGTCTCATGCAGCTCATGCCGTCGGTTTGCAAGGACATGCATGTGGAGAATGTTCACGAACCTAGGGACAACGTTCTCGGGGGGACTCGCCTGCTCCGGATTCTGGCGAATCGATTCAATGGGGACCTGGTTCTGACGATCGCCGCCTACCATGCGGGCGCGTCGGCGGTACGGAAGTACGGCGCGATTCCCCCCTATCAGACCACGCAGCTCTACGTGCGGATGGTGCTTAAGCAGTACTACAAGTTCAAGGAGATGATCGCGAAGCAGGGCTAGAATGGTAAACCCTCGGCTTGACGCAGTGCTCGTTGGCCGCGTACCTTGAGAGCGCCGTGTCGGAAAAGGACTATCTTCAACACTTGGCTAGGGGCGGGGAGTTGTTGCGTGCTGAACGGATGGAGGAGGCGCGTGCGCAGTTCGACGCGGCGCTGGCCCTTAAGCCGAGCGACAGCAAGGTGCTCAACTTGCTGGGGCTCACGTCGTTTCGCCTCGGGGAGTACGGGAATGCGCTGGGCATCTACAACGATCTCGTGGTGCGCCAACCTGAGGACCCGGCGCTACGGCTCAACCTGGGGCTCGTGCACCTCAAGATGGGGGAAGTTGGAGAGGCGATTCGAGAGCTCACGCGAGCGCGAGAGCTCGACCCAAATCAGCTGCGGACTTTTGGGTACCTCGGGCTCGCTTACGCCCGGAATGGAGAATACGCGAGCGCACGCGAGGCTTTTCTCAAAGCTGGTCAGGAGGACCTGGCGCGTGAGATGGAGCAATACCTTGCACCTGCGCCGGAGGGATCTGCGGGCGATAACGGGGCAAGTAGCGGGGCCCAAGCGCGGGCCAGCGATGAGGACGAGGGAGTCCCCGTCGACGAGAGCCTCTCGGTGGGCTCCAGTGACATCCTCGAGGAGCGGCAGGACTCAAGCAGCCCGGCAAGGGACGGGATTGTCCAAGCAGCAGTGCGCGCTGCGAAGCTCTTGGATCCCGAGGAAGCGGTCGTCGGAGCAGGTGAAGGCCACTCGCTCCCCGTGACGGTGACGGCGTTCGCGACCTCTCGACTCATTCGTCCTGATGACGGCAACCTGCCGTTCGAGCTCGCGGCTGGTGGTACCCTTATCGTTCGCGTGCGTGGACGGGTTGTGACCCGGACCGAGGGGGTACTCGCCTCCGGTGGTGCGCTTTCCTACGAACCGGCGGTCAAGCGAGTGCGCGGGCGAATGACCGAGGAGCCACTCGGGTCGGAAGCGAGACCGATGTTCTCTGTTTCTGGGGAAGGTCACTTGGTCGCTTCGCCGCGCGGAGGGCGATTCACGGCGCTCCAGCTCGTCGACGACATTTTGTACCTGCGCGAGGAGCACGTCTACGCTTTCGAGGAGCGGCTGCGCTGGGAAAACGGCGGAATCCCCGGTGCTGGAGGGCAGATTAATGTCCTCCAGTTCCGTGGCGAGGGGTTCGTTGCCCTCCGCACGCGCCGGTCGCCTTTGAGCATCAAGTTGTCCGAGGACCGAGTGCTCTATGTCGATGCCGACGTGCTCGTCGGCTGGATAGGACGGGTCGTGCCTCGTGTCGTCGCGGGGGCCACGAGTGGGGACTCGTCTGCGCCCTTTGTTGAATGCACTGGCGAAGGCGTGGTCCTGCTCGACGAGCCCGAACCGCCGGAGCAGGCGGAGGGGTTGTAGTGGTCGACAATCCGAGCAGCATCCAGGGTGCCGGTGACGCTGGCACCGATGATGTCCCCCCCGCCAAGCGGCGGCGTCGAAGACGCCGGGGGCGCGGGGCGGATCCAGCGCGCGTGCGGCGGCTTCGTCCCCTGAGCGAGGAGGTCACCCAGCTTCCCAACCTCCTCACCTTGGGGCGCATCGCGACTCTGCCGCTGGTGCTCGCCTTCATCGATAACTACAGCCGCTTGCTTAGCTTCACGTCGGCCGTCATCTTCCTAGCGGGGGTCATCACCGATGTCCTCGACGGGTACTTAGCGCGTCGGCGCGGACAGGTGACGGTGCTTGGCCAGTTCCTCGATCCGCTGGCGGACAAGTTGTTCGTGCTGGGAGTGCTCGTATTCCTGGTCGCGCGCGATCGCGTGGCGGAGTGGCTCGTTGTGGTGCTGATGTCGAGAGAGCTAGCCGTGACCGGGCTCCGATCGATTGCTTCGAGCTATGGTCTCGTGATTGCCGCTGGCGGGGGCGGGAAGGCGAAGACGGCGTTGCAAAGCGTTGGGTTGGTCTTCTTGCTGCTTCATTTTCCGTACAAGCTCATCTTCTTCGATTACGTGGTTGATTTTCACAACCTCGGCACGTACCTCCTGTACCTATCGCTCGTCATGTCGGTCTGGTCCTTCGGCGAGTACCTGCGCTTTTTTGTCCGTGCCGCAGAGGAGAAGGCCAAGCGGTCCAGGGAGCCATGATTCGGATACCGGGGCCCGATCTTTCTCCCATCGAAGCGGCTCGGAGGCTCGGAGGAAAGCCAGGACGCTTCCTCCTCGACAGTGCCAGCGACGCGGATGGGCTCGGGCGATGGGCGCTGGTATCCGCCGAGCCAGAGAGGGTCGAGCGTGCGAGGGTAAGGGGTGGCGAGGAAGACCTTCTTGGAGAGTTGGCTCGGGCTGAAGAGCGGGCGCTGCCCCTTGCTACCCAAGGTACTGGGCCCGTGCCCGTTGCGGTGGGGTATCTAGGCTATGACCTAGGGCGCAACGTCGTGGGGCAGGGGCCGCTCTTTCGCGCGGCGTCTTCAGCCGCGGTGGATGACCTGGGCCTCGACGACGCGTGGTTCGGCTTTTACGGGGCGACCTGGCGCCATGACCGGCTCACAGGACGTGGTGAAGTCGTGGGCGTCGACGAGCGGGCGGCGTGGAAGCTTCGCAAGGCGCTCGACGAACCGTCGCCCGCCACGCGGATGCTCGAGGTAGGGCCACTCCTATCGGATCACGAGCCGTCACGTCATGTTGCGGCGATCGAGCGGGCGCTCGAGTACATTCGAGCCGGGGACATCTACCAGGTGAACCTCGCGCGCAGGTTGCGGGCGAGGATTCTCTCCCATGGGGATCCTCTTGCGGTTTACGAACGGGTGACGGGCGACGCACCGGCGCCGTTCGGCGCGCTTTTGGAGTGCGAGGACATGACCATCGTGTCCAATTCTCCCGAGCTGTTTCTGTGCCGGCGAGCGGGATCGTCGGTGGTGGAGACTCGCCCCATCAAGGGAACCCGGGCCCGTGGGCGGGAGGCAGGTGTCGACGCGGTCCTTGCAGGAGAGCTCTCGCGTGACGAAAAAGAGCGCGCGGAGCACCTGATGATCGTCGATCTCGAGCGTAATGACCTGGGCCGGGTTTGTCGCACGGGGAGCGTGCGCGTTGACGACTTCGCGCGTGTTGTCTCCTTGCCGACGGTGCACCACCTTGTATCTACGGTGTCGGGCGAGCTCCGTCCCGGAGTCGGTGTTGCCGACGTGCTGCGGGCGACATTTCCAGGCGGATCCATCACGGGCGCGCCCAAGCTGCGGGCAATGCAGGTGATTGACGAGTTGGAGCCGGTGACGCGCGGGGTATACACGGGAGCGATCGGGTACGTCGGCGCAGGCGGGGAGGTGCAGCTTTCAATCGCGATTCGCACGGCCATCTTGGCGCGGGGTTCTCTGCACCTGCACGTCGGAGGTGGAATTGTCGCGGATTCGCGTCCCGAGCGAGAGCTCGAGGAGACCGAGGAGAAGGCGGCGGCGTTTCGGCGGGTGCTGTCGGGCTAAGGCGAGAGAGGCAACACCGCCGTCGTGACGAAGAGCGCGCTCTGCGCCGCCACGCTCGAGAAACGGCTCGTCTTGCCATCCTTGCTCACGGAGTACGCAATCGTCCCGGGCGTGAGGTTGAAATAGATGGCGGTCCCTCGAGGACCGGTCACCCCGGAAGGAGTGAATAGAAACGGGGTGGCCGTATCGTAGAACGGGACGAGGCCTTGCACGTCCGTAAGGGTGGCTCCCTGCACAGGGGCGCCATTTCGTTCGACGTGGACCACGAGCAATCCAGTGCCCGGCTGGATGGCGATGTTGCTTGTCTCCGTGAGGATTCGCAGGTCGCTCCTTCGCATGACCGGGATTTTCACGTTGATGGCGCCGCCCTGGCTGCCCAGGGACACCTGGGTGGCGCCGCCAAAGTAGACATCGTTGTCCACGTTGGTCGAAACCACCGGCTCCTTGGCGCCCGTCGGGACCTCGATGTCAAAGCGGCCGTCGGCGTCCACTTTGGCGGTCTTGAGCGCCCCAATGGCAACGATCAGCTTGGAGTTTTGTACCGGTTCACAGGGCCCGACCTTGGCGGGGTCCTCGACGCGGCAGATCTGGCCGCGGATGCGGCCTGCGGCCAGGCTATCGCCGCCATCGGGTCGCGCGTCCACCGCGGCGTCGATCCCGCGGGACGTGTCCACCGGGAACCCCGGGTTTCCTCCGGGGTAGTTCCCATGATCGTCGTGACACCCCATGACCAGGGCCCAGGCCGCCCAGACCACGAAGAGATGACGAGCTTTGCGCCACATCGACTAAAGGGTAGGCGCAAATGGCTTCCCAGCCAAGCGCCGCCTGGCAACCCAGAGGCAGATGCCTAGGGGAACGAGCAGGACTCCGATCCACTGCGACGTGGAAAGCCCCGCCACGCCGCCCCGCTCGTCAGCG
The DNA here is from genome assembly GCA_016210055.1 of Deltaproteobacteria bacterium. Taxonomy (GTDB): domain Bacteria; phylum Myxococcota_A; class Polyangia; order Haliangiales; family SHYZ01; genus JACQUZ01. The sequence goes on from JACQUZ010000011.1 coordinate 5,794, forward strand.
CGAAGGAACTCCAAGGAAAAGCGCAAGACCCCATACAGGGCCAGGAGTGCGCCGAAAAGCTCGCCATGGGCCCGCTTACGCGGACGAAGCACGAAGTAGAGGAACATGAAAATCAGGAGCGCCCCGCCCGATTCATAGAGCTGCGTGGGATGCACGTCGTGATGTCCCGGGAAATCGACCGCCCAGGGGACGCTGGTTGTGGTGCCATAACAGCAGCCGTTGAAGAAGCAACCGAGGCGGCCAAAGAACAGCCCCAGCGCGATCATGGGAGCCGTGAGATCGGCCACGCGATAGGTCCCGAGCTTTTTCTTGTGGGCGAACCACAGGCCGACGGGTGCGGCCGCTAGGAGCCCGCCGTAGAACGCCAACCCACCCTGCCAGAACTTGAAGGCGGCCAGGCAGTCCTTAGGGGGGTAGCACTTGCTGGTTTCCGTGTCGCAGAGGTAGTCGTAACCGCACTGGGCGTCGGTCGTGCAGAAAAGGACCTTGGCGTCGATTGCCGGTACCAGCTTCGGATTCACGCAGAGGTTTACGAAATCACGCAGGTGCCCGTCGGCGAGCACCGAGAGGAGCCGCGCGCCGAGCACGCCGAAGACCAGCATGAGAAGCGCGAGGTCCACGATGCGATCGCCATTGCGGCCAGCCAGGTCCTCCTCGCGGCGGCAAAGCCACGTGCTCACGATGAAGCCGACCATGATCATGGTCATGTAGGCGGGGAATTCGACCTTTCCCAAGACGGGGAGCGTGAACTCGAAGAAGATCGGCTTCAAGGCAGGTGGAGGTTAGCATGCGGAGCACCTGTGCTAGGTTGGCTGAGTGAACCATGCACTCATTTCGTCCAGCTCGTCCGCGCGTGAGGTGCAGGTTGCGCCCGAGCACTATGATTTCGAAACCTACGACGACCTCGAGCGCTGGAACTCCTATTGGTACCAAATCCGCAGCGCGATACGGCTCAAGCCCGAGACGGTGCTCGAGATTGGATCGGGCAGCGGCGTTTTCCGGTCGTACCTGCGCAACGCGGGCATCGACGTCAAGTCAGCGGACATCGATGACTCACGCAAGCCCGATATCGTCTGCGACGTGTGCGACTTGGACGGCACGCTCCCGGAGGGAATGAAGTTTGACGTCGTGGCCGCATTTCAAGTGCTCGAGCACCTGCCGTTCCCGATGTTCGAAAAGTGCCTGGACGGGATCGCCCGCCGTGCCTCGCCTTACGCGTTGATCTCTTTGCCGGTGCACGGGATCCAACTTCGCCTGAGCTTTGGCCTCGGCGATCTCCACCTGGGTTTCGGCTGGAAAATGCGCAAGCCGTGGAAGTTCCGCCCCAATAAGGAGCACCACTGGGAGCTGGGCTGGGGCTATTCGGTCGGCAGAATCACGAGGATCATGTCGAGCCGCTTTGACGTGCTTGATCGCTTTTACGTGAAGGAGAATCCGTACCACTACCTTTGGGTGCTGAGGTCGAAAGTCGCTTGAGACACCGCATCACGTGACCTGGTACCCCTGGGATCAGCGAGAGGGTGCCCATGACTCGCTTGGCGATGGTGTCGTGGGCCTGCGAGTCGCCCCACATCCAGGCCACCGTCCAACCGTACACGGTGACCACGTAGAGCGGGTAGAGCCCGATGACACGGGCCGGGTGGTACCGGCCGATGATTCGATGCACGAAATCGAGCAGGCGCTCGAAGTACTCTCCGGCCGTCATGTACCGCTTGTCCAGCCCCCCCTTGACGTTTCGCCCGCGCAGGACGACAGGGCGCGGGTCAAACGCAAAGTACTCGTCCTTCCGCTTGGAGCGCGCTGCGCGAAAGCCGAAGGAAGCCTCGTCCTCGATGCGCGTGTCCTCGTCCCAGCCGCCGAAGCGCTCCAGGGCGCTCCGCCGGATCGAGCCGTTCGTCCCGTGGACAGAGTCCACGGGGGCCTTGCGCCGGTCATGCCTTACGTACGTCCAGGGCATCTTTAGAAGGGGCGAGAACATCTGGCATCGGCGGTAGGCGAGCCATGGAATGGCGGATGTATTCCTCTCTCCTGGGGAGTTCTTGTGCCTTCCCGTGATCCCGAGGCAACGGGGATCCTCGTAGGCCGCCGCGTGGGCGCTGATCCAATGTGGACCTTCGGGCAGGTCGTCATCGTCGATAAAGAGGAGAAGCTCACCACGAGCGGCAAAGGCGCCCACATTGCGTGCGCGAGCTCCTCCTAGGGGAGGATGAGAAAGGAGCCGGACTCGCGGATCGCGCACAAGGACATCCAGGCGGGCGGCGTCTCTTGCGGCGACCTTCGTGCTCTGCTCGACGACCACGATTTCGAAGCTGGGGTGGTCTTGCGCCAAGAGGGCGGTCAGGAGCTCGCAGAGGGCCGGGATCCGGTTGTAGGACCGGACCACCACCGAGACGCGAGGCGTCATGAAGCCGATGACGTGGGCTGGGTGACCTTGGCCTTCTTCTGCTCCCTTCCAATGTCCAAGAACATGATTGCCACGCCCACGCAAAGGGCGGAGTCGGCGATGTTGAACGCAGGCCACTCGTGGACGTTGTACTTCCAGACGATGAAGTCCGTCACCTTGCCGGCGAAAATGCGGTCGATCACGTTGCCTACGGCACCGCCCGCGATGAGACCCAGGGCCGTCGTGACCCATTTCTGTGAGTCATGAGCCCGCCGCAAGATCATGATGATCGCGGCGAATGCGCCGATTCCTACCACGGATAGGAATACGCGGGCCCAGGGCGCCCAGTCAGGCCGGTTGAAGAGCCCGAATGCGCTGCCCGTGTTGAACGACAGGCGCATGATCCAATAGCCATCGATCACCGGGAAGCCGGCGTACCCGTACTTCGCGAGCGCAGCGCGCGCCCAGTACTTGGTGATCTGGTCCAACGCCAAGATCACGAAGCCAATCAAGATGAACAGCTTGTAGCGACGAGGCATCAACTAGCTCCTACCACGCGTGCGCAGCGATTGCACAGATCGGATTGCGTCTCAGTGTATTTCCAGCACCGATCGCAGCGCCTTCCTGGGGCCTGGCTCGCCGACAGCTTGGGTTGCCCATCGAGCGCCGCACCCTCGGTCATTACCACGCTCGACACGCCGAAGAGGTCCGCAAGGAGGGACGCGTTGGGCCCGAGGAAGTCCAACTCATCGCGCGGTGCGGCGATGGTGATCTGGGCATCGAGGGGGTGGTGCTTCTCGGCGCGGAACGGCTCGAGGACCTTGAGCGCCCGGGCGCGGTACTCAAGGAGCTTGGCCCAGCGCTTGGCCACGGGATTGTCGTCGCCAAGCGGGGCACCCTCGGGAAGCAAGGCCAAGTGGACCGAGGAGGGATCCTTCCCTCGCTTAGGCAGGCGACGCCAAGTGTCCTCGGCGGTGAAGCAGAGGATTGGTGCGGCCAAGGTGCAGAGCGCCCGAGAGATGGCGTACATGGCCGTCTGCGCGGCGCGGCGAGAAGGGCTGTCCTTTCCGTCGCAGTACAGGCGGTCCTTGACGACGTCGAGGTAGAAGGCGGACAGGTCGATGGTCACGTAATCGAGGAGCGTCCGGAACACGACATGGAACTCGTAGTCCTCGAAGGCGCGGCGCACGCGCGCTACTACGTCGCCCAAGCGGAGCAACGCATGGCGGTCAAGATCCGTGAGGTCTGCATCCTTGAGCCCATGCTGGGCCGGGTCGAAGTCGAAGAGGTTTCCGAGGAGGAACCGGCAGGTGTTCCGGTATTTCCGGTAGGACTCCCCGAGCTGATTCAAGATGGTGCGCGAGTAGGTGATGTCGTTCCTAAACTCGGCAGACGCGACCCACAACCGGAGGAGCTCCGCGCCCTGCTTCTGGATGACCTCTTCCGGCGGGATGTATTCGATCTTTCGCCCTTCGCGGCGGGCTTTCTCGATTTCCGACTTGGAGTACGGACGGCCGTTTTCGTCGAGGACGAAGCCGTGGGTGAGCACCGCTTTGTAGGGCGCGTGACCGACCACACCCAGGCCAGCGAGCAGCGAGGAGTGAAACCAGCCACGGTGCTGGTCTGAGCCTTCCAAGTACAGGTCGACCGGCTCGCCCAGCTCTGGGTTTGGCGCGCAGGTGGCGAGCCAACTAACGCCCGACTCAAACCACACGTCGACGATGTTCTCTTCCTTGCGGAAGCTCCGTCCGCCGCAATCCTGGCACTCGGCGCCAGGCGGTAAGAGCTCCTCTTGGGATCGGGCGAACCAAGCGTCCGACCCTTCTTTCTCAAAGATCGCAGCCACGTGCTCAATCGCGGCGGGGTCGAGGTGTTCCTTGCCGCACGCCACGCAAAACATGACCGGGATGGGGACGCCCCAGGCCCTCTGGCGTGACAAGCACCAGTCAGGGCGGTGCTCAATCATGCCAAAGATACGGTTCTTGCCCCAGGGCGGAATCCAGCGGGTGTGCTCGATCTCCTCGAGCGCACGGCGCCTAAGGTCCGCCTGCGATAGGGAGATGAACCATTGGGGCGTGGCTCGGAACAAGACGGGGGTCTTGCACCGCCAACAGTGCGGGTAGCTGTGGCGGATCGACGCCTTGGGATCTGAAAGGAGCGCCCCGGTCTCCACAAGGGTGGCAACGATTCGGGGATTCGCCTCCCACACGGGCATTCCGGCCCAATTCGGGACATCGGCCGAAAACCGGCCCTTGTCGTCGACGGGTGCATAGGTCTCGAGCCGATGCGCCTGGCCGACTGCGTAGTCCTCTGCGCCATGTCCAGGCGCGGTGTGCACGAGTCCGGTGCCTTGCTCGAGAGTGACGTGGTCCGCAAACCATGTCCGAAAATCGTTTTCTCCCTTGGGCGTGGCGTGGATGGGGTGCCTGTAACGCGCCGCCTCGATTGTGGCCAGGCGTTTCGCGTCGATCTCGACCCAGGTCGGCTCGCCTGCTTCAAGCCCGCATTCCTCGAGGAACGCGCGCGCCCGCTCCTTGGCGACCAGGTAGTATTCCCCAGGCGACATGCTCGACGGAACAGCGACGTACGAAATCTCGGGGTGGAGGACCACCGCCAGGTTCGCTGGTAAAGTCCAGGGTGTGGTGGTCCAGATGACGAGGGAGAGCGTCTTCCCTTTGAGCTTGTCGTCGAGCTTGCCGGCGTCGAAGTCGACCAGGGGGAATCGCACGTATATTGATGGCGAGGTGTGATCCCGGTATTCGATTTCAGCCTCTGCCAAGGCCGTAGCGTCTTGGGGACACCAATACACGGGCTTCTTGCCGCGGTAGAGGTACCCACCTCGCGCGAAGGCGGCGATGGCGCGCACGATAGCTGCCTCGTAGGACTTATCGAGCGTCAGGTACGGGCGGTCCCAATCCCCGAACACGCCGAGACGCTTGAATTCCTCCCTTTGGATGCCCACGAACCTCATCGCGTATTCGTGGCAGGCCCGCCGGAATTCCAGGGTCGACATCTGCGCTCGCTTGGCGCCTAGGTCCCGCTCGACCTGGAGCTCGATCGGGAGGCCGTGACAATCCCATCCGGGAATATACGGTGAAGCCTGATTGATCATGGTGCGATACTTGACCACCATGTCCTTCAGGATCTTGTTCAAGATGTGACCGTAGTGGATATGGCCGTTCGCGTAGGGAGGACCGTCGTGGAGGATGAACTTGGGTCGCTCCCGCCTTGCGGAACGGATCTGCTGGTGCAGGCCCTGATCTTGCCATTCCTTAAGGATTTCGGGCTCCCGCTGGGCGAGATTCCCTTTCATGGGGAAGTCGGTCTGCGGGAGGTTTAGCGTTTCGCGGAAATCCTTGCTCTTGGGCGTTTCTGACTCGGAAGCCATGAGTGGCGCGAACTATAGCAGAACCTCCTCAAAGTTCCGTCCTGTCGGCCGATCGGATACGGGGGATGGCGATGGACGAGGCGGAACGACTTCAGGCGCTGCACCGGTACGCGATTCTCGACACGCCCGAGGAAGAAACATTCGCCCGCCTGGTGCGCCTGTGCGCCAACTCGCTGGGCGTGCCAATGGCTGCCATCGGGTTCGTCGACGGGCAGCGGATTTGGCTCAAGGCTTCTCACGGCCTCCCGATGCGGGAGGTGCCCCGCGAGGGAGCGTTTTGCTCCCATGCGATCCTGTCCGACGACGTCATGGTGGTCCCGAGCGCGAAGGAGGACCCGCGGTTCATGAATCACCCGTTCGTCATTGGGAAGCCGGGGATTCAGTTCTACGCGGGATGTCCGCTCCGAACGCCCGGCGGGCACCGGATTGGTACCCTGTGCGCCCTCGACCTCGTCCCCCGGGAGCTTTCCCACGAGAAGCGGGAGCTCATGCGCGATGTGTCCGCTCTCGTCATGCATGCGCTTTCGTCCAGGCTTTCGTCCGCCCGCGCTGCCCGCTCCGAGGAGGCCTTCACTCAGGCAGAGGTGACGTTTCGATCCTACTTGCACCACACTCCCGAGGCCGTGGTCATCCACCGGGGCGGCCGCGTCGTGCATGTCAACCCATCGCTCATCCTTCTTCTCGATCTCGGGCGGCCGGAAGATGTCGTGGGTCGCCACTTCCTCGACATCGTTCACTCCGAGGACCGGGCGAAGGAATCCGAGCGCATCCGCCTCGCCATGACCGGACGGAACCTGCCGTCTGAACAGGTGCGATGGGTCAAGAGGCGAGGAGACCTCGCGATCGTCGACGCGTTTTCGATCCACCGCCGCTTCGAGGGGGAGTCGTCAGTGGTTACCATCGCCCACGACGTGACCGAGCAGAAGCGAGCGACCGATGCGCTCCGCCGGTCGGAGGCGGGGTTCCGGGCACTTATCGAGTGTTCTCCGGACGCCATCATGGTGCACAGGGATGGCCGGCTCGTCTACGCGAACCCCGCATCGTCGCTGCTGCTCGGCTTCCCCCACCCCGGAGTGATGGTTGGCTCGACACTCGCGGAGCTCGTGCACTTGGAGAGCCGGGGGCAACTCATGGACCGGCTACGCACGCTGGAGTCGTCGCGCGCGCCCACGCCTATCATGGAAGTGCGCCTCCTGCGCAAGGACCGCATGGTCGTCGCCGTGGAAATGGTCGCCCTCATGGTGGACTTCGATGGTGGCCCGGCCATCGTGACGGCCTGCCGCGACATCACGGAGCGCAAGCAAGTGCATGCGCGGCTTCTCTCCGCAGACCGCATGGCCTCGCTGGGTACCCTTTCGTCCGGTATCGCACACGAGATCAACAACCCGCTCTCGTCGGTGATCGCCAACTTGGGCTTCTTGTCCGAGGAATTGAGCGAGCTCTTCCAAAATGGCTCGGCATCCAGGGCACGCGTGAGCGAAGTTCGGGAAATGTTGTCGGAAGCCGTGATGGGCGCCGATCGGGTGCGGAAGATCGTAAAGGACCTCAAGATCTTTGCACGCGGTGACGAAGACCGGCGCCAGGCGGTGGACGTGCGCAAGGTGCTGGATTCAACGCTCAACGTGGCGGCAAACGAGCTCCGCCATCGGGCGCGGCTGATCAAGGACTTTGGAGACGTCTTGCCCGTGAACGCGAGCGAATCGCGCCTGGGTCAGGTGTTCTTGAACCTGGTGATGAACGCCGTGCACGCGGTTCCCGAGGGGGCGGCTGAGCGAAACGAGATTCGCGTGACCACGCGCACCGACGGAACGGGGCGCGTTGTCGTGGAAATGGCAGATACTGGATCGGGCATTCGGCCGGATATCCGCTCGCGAATTTTCGACCCGTTTTTTACGACCAAGCCCGTGGGGATTGGAACCGGGCTGGGGCTTTCCATCTGCCAGGGGATTATCAATTCCCTGGGGGGCGAGATCCAGGTCGAGAGCGAGATAGGGAAGGGGAGCATGTTTCGCGTCTTGCTCCCCGGGATCGCGAAATCGGCTGCCAGCGTGCCGCCTGTCCTTGCAAGCACCGCAATGTCCAAGCGGGCGCGCATCTTGGTGATCGACGACGAACCGCTCATTGGGGCGGTATTTCGGCGGACGCTCGGCCGCGAGCATGAGGTGGTATTCGTGACCAGCGCCAAGGAGGCCGTCGAACGCATCGTTGAAAAGAGGGAGACCTTTGACCTGGTATTTTGCGATCTCATGATGCCCGAGGTTACGGGCATGGATCTCCACGCCGATCTCCAAGTGCGTTATCCCGAGCTCTTGGCCAAGATGATCTTTCTCACCGGTGGGGCTTTTACGGCGCGCGCCCAGGAGTTCCTCGATTCAGTCCCCAACCCGTGCATCGAGAAACCGTTCGATCCGGCGATGCTCTTGACGCTGGTCGGGAAGCGCCTCGGTTGACTTGCATGCTACCGTATCCGAATGCAACGGGCACCTTGGGACACCTACTTCATGAACATCGCCCAGGTGGTGGCCTCACGGTCCACCTGCCAGCGCAAGCTGGTTGGTGCGGTCATCGTTCGAGACAAGACGATCCTGTCTACCGGGTATAACGGCTCGGTCCGTGGCATGCCCCACTGCACCGACGTGGGCCACATGATGGAAAACGACCACTGCGTGGCCACCATCCACGCCGAGGCGAACGCTATTATTCAGGCGGCCAAGAACGGCGTGATGATCGATGAGTCTACCATCTACGTCACCGCATCACCGTGCTGGAGCTGCTTCAAGCAGATCGGGAACGCTGGGATCAGGCGCATCTGCTACGGCGAGTTCTACCGCGATTCGCGGATCTTCGACGTGGCTTCGGCGCTCGGAGTCGAGCTGGTGCACATCCCGGTCGCGAGCGCGGTGGCTACCTAGCGCGTGCGATCACCCCTGGGCATCCTCGGCAAGTTGCTGCCCCAGGGTTTCCCACTCCTCGAGCCTTTGGCGCAGCCGCTCGTTGGCGGCCTGTTCGCTTGCCACCAAGACATTTAGCTTCTGCCAGTCTCCGCCATGATCGGCGGCGAGCCTTGCGCGGAGCGCCGAGAGCTCCTCTTCGAGCGCCGTGATTTCCTCCTCGAGCGCACGGAAGCGCCGTTCGATCTTGGCGCGCTCTGACTTGCGTGCCTTGTCCTTTTCGAAGTCGTACTTGGCCGCCGTTTTTTCCTTCTTGGGCGATGGCTCGCGCGGAGGCTCGTCTTCTTTCCGTGAGGCCAGGCGTCGCTTCCAGTCCGAGTAGTTGCCGGTCTCCACCTCCACTTGACCGTCGCCAACGACGAAGAGCTGCGTGACCACCTGGTCGAGGAAGAAGCGGTCGTGCGAGACCACCACGAGGGTCCCTTCGTAAGCGCGAAGCGCTTTCTCGAGGACTTCGCGCGCGGGGATATCGAGGTGGTTCGTTGGCTCGTCGAGAACCAGGATGTTCGCGGGCCGAAGCATCATCTTGGCGAGCATCAGGCGGTTCCGCTCGCCACCCGAGAGGCCCCGCACCACCCGGAACACGTCGTCCCCGAAGAATCGGAACCGCGCTAGGTAATTGCGCACCGCGTCCGGCGACATGTCCCCGCGGACGGAACGGATCTCGTCCACGAGTGATCGCTCGTCTTCCAGGTCCGCGAGCTTCTGATCAAAGTACGCGGTTCGCTGGTCCTGACCGCGGCGCAGGGAGCCTGCGAGCGGTCGAAGCTTCCCAAGGAGCGTCTTTATGAGGGTCGACTTGCCACAGCCATTGGGCCCGACGACGCCGATCCGTTCCCCACGGTACACGATCAGGTCGATCCCTTCGGCGAGTGGCAGAGCGCCTTCGTATCCGATAGAAAGCCCTTCCGCGGCAAGGACTTCCTTGCTTCCAGGGCGCTCGCCCACTTCAAAGCGGAGCCCGATGCGTCCCGCATGTTCCCAGGTATCGCGGTGCCACTCAAGGCGCTCGATCTTGGCCAGCATCTTGCGACGGGACTTCGCCTGGTTGGTCTTTTGGCCGGCGATGTTTCGACGGATGAAATCCTCGGTGCGCGCGATCTCTTCCTGCTGGCGCTTGCAGGCCGCAAGGAGGAGCTCCCTGCGCTTTTGCCTCTCGGCCACGTACTGGGACCAGCCGCCCACGTATTCCTCCAGGCTGCCATCGTCGATCTCCACCACGCGATTCACGACAGCGTCCAAGAAGTAGCGGTCGTGGGAGACCAGGACAAAGGCGCCGGGGTAGGTCGCGAGAAACCTCTCGAGCCGCTCGCAGGCGGCGGTGTCCAGGTGGTTGGTGGGCTCGTCGAGCAGCAAGAGATCGGGCTGGCACAGGAGCACCTTGGCAAGCTCGAGGCGGTTGCGCTCGCCGCCAGATAACGTGTTGACGCTCCGCTCGAGGTCAACTTCGTCAAAGCCGACGTCGGTGGCCAGCTCTCTGACCCTAGTCTCGAGGGTATAGCCGCCTCGATGGCGATAGACTTCCTCGAGCTGGCCATACCGGTCGAGCTCGGTCGGGCTTGGATCATGCGCCAGCTTCTCGCCCAGGGATTCGAGCTCCCTTCGCATCGACAGGAGCTCGGCGAGCGGTGCGAGGAGCGCCGATCGGACCGTGCCCTCGCCCTGAAATTCCTGCGATTGCTGCAGGTACCCCACTGTGATGCCCCGGCTGCGCGCGACCTGGCCGAGCTCCGGAGCGAGGCTCCCATGGAGAAGCCGGAGCAGGGTCGACTTGCCCGCACCGTTGGGCCCGACGAGCCCGATGCGCTCTCCTGCATTGACCTGCCAGGTAAGCCCATCGAAGAGCTCTTCGCCTGCATAACCGAACCGCACATCCGTCAGCTGAACCAGCATGAATGGCAATTCCTAGCATGAGTTTCCCTCGCAGTGTCGGCCCCATGTGGTATGGATGACGGGCGCCGATGGCAGCGAAGCTGGAAGACATCGTCCGCCACCTCGATGGTCTGCTCGAGGTCCACTTATTTAAGGACTACGGCCCAAACGGGTTACAGGTCCAGGGCAGGGGAGAGGTACAGCGCATTGCCACCGGGGTGTCGGCAACGCTCGCGTTCCTGGAGCGCGCCGCGGAGATGGATGCGGACCTGGTTGTGGTGCACCACGGCTTGATTTGGGGCAAGGGGATAGAGCGGGTGACTGGGGTCACAGCTCGGCGGCTCGGGTTCCTTTTGTCCCGAGGGATGTCGCTACTTGGGTATCATCTGCCCCTGGACAAGCATGGACAACTTGGCAACAACGCGGGGCTCGCCGATGCGTTGGGCCTTCCCATGGAGCGACGCAGCTTTGGTGACGTCGGGGGCCAAGACCTGGGTATCTACGCGGATCTCGAGGCACCCGTTTCGCTTGCCGAGCTTGTTCTCCGAGTCGAGAATCGGGTCTTGCGCGGGGAGGCAGCCAGGTTCGTTTTCCCTTACGGTCCGCCGACTGTCCGGCGGGTGGGCCTATGTTCCGGGGCCGCGGGTGATTTCGTGGAGGCCGCAAGGAATGCGGGCTGTGATGCGTACGTGACCGGCGAGCTGGCCGAGCGCGCGGGTGAGCTTGCCCGTGAGCTGGGGATTTCGCTGATTGCGGCGGGGCACCACGCAACGGAAATCTTTGGACCCCGCCGGCTTGCCGATCATCTAAGAAATGCGTTTCCCAGCGTGCAGGTCGAGTTTTTCGACGTGCCATCGCCACTATAAAGAGAGGATTGCCATGGACACGTTCAAGGTACTTGTGGCTGATGACCTTTCGACGCGCGGCGTCGAGATCCTCCGGTCCAGCAAGAAGATCGACGTAGACGTGAAAGTCGGGCTCAAGCCTGCCGAGCTCTTGCAGATCATCCGGAACTACGATGCGCTCGTGGTGCGCTCTGCCACCAAGGTGACGGCCGAAGTTCTCGAGGCGGGAACAAGGCTCAAGATCGTTGGACGCGCCGGCATTGGGGTGGACAACATCGACGTGAAAGCAGCCTCGAGGCGAGGGGTAATTGTCGAGAACACGCCTTCGGGCAACGCGGTGACCACCGCGGAGCACGCCCTGTCACTGCTGCTATCGCTGGCCCGGAAAATCCCGCAGGCGACCGCGTCCATGAAGGCGGGCAAGTGGGAAAAGAAGAAGTTCCAAGGGGTGGAGCTCCTTGACAAGGAAATGGGCGTGATAGGCTTGGGGAATATTGGCCGCATCGTCGCCGACCGGGCGTGTGGCCTGAAGATGAAGGTCATTGCCTATGATCCCTTCATCAGCAAGGAGGCGGCAGCCAGCCTCGGCGCTGAGCTCGTGACGCTCGACGAGCTTCTTTCGCGCGCTGATTTCATCTCCGTGCACACGCCGCTCACTCCCGATACGCGGGGGCTCATCAACGAAGCGGCCTTTGCCAAGATGAAGCCGGGCGTTCTCGTCATCAACGCGGCCCGTGGGGAAATCGTCGATGAGGCGGCGTTGGTCAAGGCCCTCGAGTCGGGCAAGCTCGGGGGAGCAGCCCTCGACGTGTTTGCGAAAGAGCCGCCCGACCCGAGCTCCCCGACGGTCCTGCATGAGAAGGTGATCTGCACGCCGCACCTTGGGGCTTCGACCGACGAGGCGCAGGAGAAGGTCGCGATCGAGGTCGCCGAGCAGATCGTGGCATTCGTAGACCGGGGCGAGGTCAAGAACGCGGTCAATATCGCGCCCGTGCGTCCCGAGGTTCTGCCACGCCTCCAGCCTTGGATGGACCTGGCGGCGAAGCTGGGTTCCCTCATCGGACAAGTCCACCCGCGTGAGGGTGGAATCGAGGAGCTCGAGGTCGAAGTCATCGGTGAGGTCGCAGACTACGGGGTTTCCCCGGTCGGGCGCGCTGCCCTCGCGGGGCTCCTGCGCACGTTCCTGGACGTCCCCGTGAACGAGGTGAACGCCCCGATCATCGCTGGGGAGCGCGGCCTGCGGGTGGTCGAGGTCAAGCGTCACCAAGGCGTTAATTTCTCTGCGGCCGTGGGGCTTCGCACCCGCGGCGCGTCCGCGACGCGCTACGTTCAGGGAACCATTTTCCGCGTCGGCGATCAGCATGAGCCGAGGATCGTCCAAATCGACGACTTCGTCCTCGATGCGGCCCCAGAAGGGAGGATCCTCTTCATTCAGAACGCCGACCGCCCGGGCGTGATTGGCCACGTCGGGACGGTCCTCGGACAAAAGGGGATAAACGTGGCCAGGCTTCACGTGGGCCTGGACAAGACCAAGGGCACTTCGGTGCAGCTCTGGAACGTTGACGCGGAGCTTCCGAGCGCTCTCCTGGAAGAAATTCGCCGCCAGCCGAACATTGTCTCGGCCCAGCAGGTCACGCTCTAGGCATCCTGAAAGGTAGACTGGACTCACATCCGTGATGGAGCGTTCTCCCATCCGACTTCCTGTCGGGGTACGTGATTTCTTGCCCCGCGCGGCAGCGCGCCGGCGGGCCATTGCCGAGGCCTTGCTCGCCGAGTTTGAACGCTGGGGCTATGACCGCATCATTACCCCCGGGTTCGAATACGCCGACGTGCTGTCGCGTGGCATGGGGGAGGATGCGCGCGGGGCCGCGCTTCGCTTCGTGGAGCCAGCGACGGGTGAGATCGTCTCCTTGAGACCCGACATCACGCCGCAGGTGGCGCGGCTCGTGGCCACGCGCCTCCGTGACGTCGGAGGGCCGATTCGCCTCTGCTATGAGGGCTCGGTACTTCGATTTGCCCAAGGTGCGAGGGGGCAGCGGGAGCTGATTCAGGCTGGGGTGGAGCTCATCGACGCGCCCAGCCCCGAGGGCGACGCCGAGGTCATTGCACTAGCGACGGCAGCTCTTTGCGCAGCCGGGATCAGGGATATCACCGTTGACCTGGGACACATCGTCGTGGCCAAGACAGCACTAATGGCGGTGGAAGACCCGGAACTTCGAGCAGAGCTCAAGTTTCTCGTGTCCAAGAAAGATCGAGAGCAGGTGGCACTGGCCTGTGCGAGAGCCAAGCTGCCTCCGCGGAGGCGCCGTATCCTCGAGGCGCTCCCCGACTTGCACGGAGACCCGGGCGGAGTTCTCAAGCGTGCGCGGGCGCTCCCGCTCGATGCAAGGGTCCGCGGAGCCCTCGAGGACTTGGAGCGCGCCATTGACGCCGCCGTCGAAGAAGGGCAGCTCGCTCGTCTCACCGTTGACCTGGGCGAAATGCGCGGCTTTGAGTACTACACGGGGATCTGCTTTTCCGCCTATGTCCCGGGCGTGGGCGACGCTGTGCTTCGGGGCGGGCGTTACGATGATCTCGTCGGTCGCTATGGCCGCGAGGCGCGGGCCACGGGGCTTGCGGTTGATGTGGAGGCGATCGCTCAGGCCGAAAAACAGCGGGGAGTGCCGTCGCCAAGGGCCGCGGCAGGGATCCTCGTGGTTGAGAAGGGGCCGGTACGTGAGCGTGCTTTCCGCGTGGCTCGCTCGCTGCGGGCGGCGGGCGCTCGCGTCTCCGTGGACATATGCCCGCGCAGCGGTGACGAGGAGGTAGTCCAATATGCCGCTGGCATTGGCGTGCGGGTGGCTCTCGTTTTAGATGGTAGAAAAACGCGTCTCTTGGAGCTCACATCGATCTTGCCCGCCGGGGTTCATGGCTCGGCGGCGACCGTGCGTCCGGTCGGGTCTGAGTCATTGGCGCAAGCCATCCGAGGGAATAGCGGACCTCTTCTCAGGGAAATGGGTCTCATGCCAGCCGGGCGGCGTCGGTCCCCTGGACAAGGCACGAGATCGGCTTGAAGAAAAACCGGAGAAACGCAATGGCTGTCGTCGTCATCGTTGGAGCACAGTGGGGGGACGAGGGGAAGGGGAAGGTCGTCGACCTCTACACGGAGCACGCCGACGTGGTGGCCCGTTTTGGCGGGGGGCCCAACGCGGGTCACACCCTCGTGGTCGATGGGAACAAGTTGGTCACGCACCTCATCCCGTCGGGAGTCCTGCGAGCTGGGAAGAAGTGCGTGCTCGGGGACGGGATGGTCGTGGATCCCCAAACGCTCCTGGAAGAAATAGCGGGAATCAAGTCTCGCGGATATCTCGTCGACGACGGCGACTTGCTCATCGGGGAACGAGCCCACGTGATCCTCCCGTACCACCGGAGAATCGATCAGATCCGCGAGTCCAGGGCAGGTGCCATCGGTACGACAAAGCGTGGGATTGGGCCTGCCTACGAAGCCAAGGTCGCGCGCCGCGGTATTCGCATGGCGGATCTTCTTCGCCCGGATCGCCTTCGTGCGCTTGTTGCACAGAACCTGGACGAGGTGAACCCGTATCTCGAACGACTTGGTGGCGAGGCCTTCCAAGCCGACATCATCGTGGACGAGGCGCTCCGCCATGGGGAGTCGCTTCGCCGATACATCGCCGACGCCAGTCGGTTCGTCCATGACTCAATCCGGCGTGGGCAGAGCGTGCTGTTCGAAGGCGCACAGGGAGCCCTGCTCGATGTCGACCACGGCACGTATCCTTTTGTCACGTCGTCATCGACCCTTGCAGGGGGGGCTTGCACAGGGCTGGGAATAGGTCCCACATCAATCCACGTGGTTATCGGCATCACGAAGGCCTATGCGACCCGCGTGGGAGGGGGGCCTTTCCCTACCGAGCTGGATGGCACGGAGGGAGAGCGCCTGCGGGACGCCGGTGCGGAGTTTGGCTCCACGACGGGGCGTCCGAGGCGATGCGGGTGGCTCGACATCCCTGGCCTGCGCCTCGCGGTGCGAATCAACGGCATGGCTGGACTGGCCTTGACCAAGCTCGATGTCCTAAAAGCCATCCGGCCTATCAAGATGTGTGTTGCCTATCGCCTGGGAGGGAAGCTCCTTGACGAGATCCCGCAGGATCCCGCGGACTTGGCGCACGCCGAGCCGGTCTTCGAGACCCTCGACGGGTGGAGCGAGGACATCCGTGACGTGCGGGATCTGGACGACCTTCCGCCGGGGGCGCGACGCTACTTGGCAAGGATTGAAGACCTCCTGGGCGTGCCGCTTTACCTGGTGTCGGTGGGACCAAGCCGGGCGGAGACAATCGTACTCAAGAATCCTTTTCGAGCGGAACGAACCGAATGACCGGCGCGTGCGTTTGCTTGAAACGAGGAGCTTGGTTGCGCCGTAAACAGGCGCTTTCTATAATGACTCGCCGTTCATGACTTTCGCCCGCGGAGACGAGGCCACGATGAAGATCGTCTGTGATAGCTGTTCGACCAAGTACTCGATCGCGGATGAAAAGGTCCGCGGCAAGGTATTCAAGATCAAGTGCAAGAAGTGCAGTCACGTTATCGTGGTCAAAGGCGACCCAGAGACAGCGGAGCCAAAATCCCCGAGCGGTGGGTTCGACCAGAAAGAGACCCGCGTTTTCGACTACGGAGAGCAGGGCGCTGCAGCTGCGGCCGGCGGCCAGGCGTCTGCATCCGATGAGCCCCGTTGGCATCTCGTAGTCGACCGAGAACAGGTCGGCCCCATGACCGCCGCCGAAGTTCAAGACCGATGGACCCGCGGTGAAATCAACGCCGAGACCTACGCCTGGCGAGAAGGTTTCGCGGATTGGCAGCGGATTGGGGCGATCGAAGAGCTCGATTTCCTTACGTCTGGAGGAGGAGCCACAAAGGTTTCCCCAAATCCGTCATTCCCTTCGGCTGCAGAGCCAGGCGGGCTGTTCTCGGCGGGTGCCGTTCAGGGCAGCTCGTCGGGGCCCTTTGCCAAGTCTGATCCATCGGACCTGTTCTCTTCGCGTTCGGGTGGTATTGCCGACGATGAAGGGGCACAGGACCTGTTCGCGAGTGCGCCTCCGACCGTGTCCTCGTCATCGGCAGGCGAGGGAGCGGTTTTTTCGTCCGCGCAACCCCCGGCCGAGCCCACGAACCCACAGCCAGCGCGCAAGACCCAGCCCCATGGTGGCGATCTGTTCGCTCCGGCAGGGGCAGAAGCTGCTCCTCGGGGCTCGGCTGCCTCCTCTCCGGCAGTCGCCCAGGCCGAAGTCAGCGTTGACCCTCGGCTCGATGTGCGGCCGCTTGCTGGCCAGCGGAATGAGAATTCGGTCCTCTTCTCGCTCAAGAACTTGACGGCCATGGCGAACGAGTCCGCACCCAAGCCGAGCTCACCTTCGACTCCAGGTTTTGCGTCAGGAGGAGGAAGCGAGGCTTCCGGACTCATCGACATCCGCGCGATGGCGTCCATGACCATGGGGGGCAAGAAAGAAGAAGGTGTGCCGCGAAATGACGATGGCCTTCCCATTTTTGCCCCGAGCGCGTTCGCGGCGCCACCCAGTGGCGTGCTTATCCCTACTGCGTCGAGTTCTCAGCCCAAGTGGATGAACTCCTTCGTGATTGGCGGGATCGCGGTGCTCGCGGTGGCCGTCGTCGTGCTGGGCGTACTGGTCTTCAAGGGCAGGAGCACGTCAGTGGCAGGGCGCCTTCCAGAGGGAGTGCCTGTCTCTAGCGAAAACGGCCTGGATGTTCCGCCTTCGGGCGAGAAAGGCAGCGTAGCCGAGGAGAACCGCGTGGCGTTACCCGGTACGACCACTGCTCCACCCTCCCCGGCGCCGCCACCTTCCTCCGTGGGGACATCTCCCGCGCCCGCGCCATCCGCGGCTCCGACGCCTTCATCTAGGGAGTCAAGGACCAGCAGCAAGGAACCGCAGCGCCGAGCCGAGACCAGAAACGAGGCGAGAACCGAGACCAAGGAAAAGCGCGGACGCGAGAGGGAGCCGGAGAAGCAGCCTGCCCGAAGCTCCGCAGCCAGCGACCCTGCCCCCAAGGCCTCGAAGGAAAAATGCGACGAAGTGGCTTGCCTGGTCGATTCAACCCTCCCTTGCTGCAGGAAAGGCGGGTCGAGCGGGAGCAGCTCATCGTCGAGCTCCTCAGCGTCAGCGGGGGGATCGAACCTGCCAAGCACCCTGTCGAGGAGCGACATCGTATCGGGGATTGGAACCGTTCGCGGACGCGTGATGTCTTGCAACGATCAGTACAAGGTGGCAGGTACAGTCATGGTGAAGCTCCTCATCGACAACGATGGCACCGTCTCGAGTGCGAGCGTCCAGGGCTCGTTCGCCGGTACCCCAACCGGCTCCTGTGTCGAGCGGGCCACCAAGGCAGCGCGGTTCAAGAAATTCAGCGGCGCCAAGGTCCCGGTACAGTATCCTTTCGTCTTCAGGTAGAACTGTTTCGCTCGCGGTTTCCTCGTCGCAACCTTCCCGCGGACACGGCCGCCCACCCAACCAGGGCGAACGCGAGGGCTCCAACTGCAATCCATGTCATTCTCGGACGCCTCGCGACGCGACGGCCGGTGCTTTCCACTCGTTCCGCCGCAAGAGGTGCGTCTACCAGGTACTTGATGAGGATCCCGCGTTCTCCTGGGCGCCCGGGCGGGCCACGGTGGGTAAACCGGAGCTGCATGCCCGACCCTCCCCGGCCAAGGTGTGCTTCGACGACGCGCACGCCCGGCGCTTCTTCTATTCTCGTCTCGCTTTCACCGGGAAACGGCAGGGTCCATAGGTCGTCAAGCCAGACGACATGTTCCCAGGCAGCTGGCTTGGCTAGCGGTATTGTGATGGCCAGATCGACGGAAAAGGCACCACCTGTGACCGAAGGCGTGCCGAGGCCCACGTCGGCAAGGCTCCACTTGGTGCTTGGGGGCTCTCCGTCGATCTCCAGACGCAGCGAGGGAGCGATCTCGGCAACGAGCGCATGGCCTAGCGCCTCCGCCTCGGCTGGCTCAATGACACCGTTCTTGTTTTCATCCATGCGGATTCGCTCGGCGGCACCAGGCCGCTCGCCAAAATAGGCCGTATACGCCACGCGCACCGAGTCCGGGGAAAGGACGATCTTCGCGTATCGGTTGTTTTGGGTCGGGCTAGGCCCCACGTGCGAGGCCAGGGGCACAAGGAGCGGCAGGAGGGCGATCCCTCCAGGCCGCAGGCGAAGAAGCTCGAGCACGTAGCACTTCATCACCTTGACCTCACTCGTCAGAAGGAACTATTTTAGCCATGCGATGGCAACCGAGGTTCGAGCCCACATTACCGGTACTGTTTGGAAAATCGAGAAGAAGCCAGGGGATTCGGTCTCCGAGGGGGACACGGTGGTGATCCTTGAATCAATGAAAATGGAGATGCCCGTCGAGGCTCCTGGCTCGGGAACGATCTCGTCGATCAAGTGCAAGGAAGGGCAGGCGGTCGACGAGGGAATGGTCCTGGCGACGATCGACTAGCCCCAGCATCATCGGGCTGATGTCCCATCGCGTGGGCCGAGCGTCACCCACGGGGTCTGCTTGAGCGCTCGCAAGATGTCTTTGACGTCGTCCACTAGAGATTCGTCCTGGAACAGGGCGGCGAGGGTCCCTTCTCCCTGGCGGAACATGTCCATCATGCGCTGGGCCCGCCGGAGGAGGTCGTCGGTCCTTGCGAGGAGGTCGGTGGCGCGGGTCGCGATAACGCGCAATTCGGCGAGTCTCTTTTCCGCCTCGACCTCTGCCAGCTTTTCGAGGCGAGGCAAGATGACGTCCAGCTTGGACCGAATCGATGCGACCTGTCCTTGGGCGCGTGTCAGAAGCTCGCCCAAGCGATCGGCGACTCTCCGTAGCCGTGCTGTGGTGAGCCCTTGCCTGTCCAGGTCAGCCAACAGGGCGGCCAGCTGGTCGACAAGGTGCGATCCTCGCTGGAGCGTGCGCGTGAGAATCCCCGGTTGGGGTTCGATTTGGACGGTCAGACGGGATAGCTCTTCGACCGCCACGGCGAGGTCGCGGATTTCTGGAATGCCGTCCCGTAGGAGCTCCGTCACGACCTTGAGGTTCTGGTAGGCATCCTGAAGGAGTTGATCCAGGCGCGGCGGATCGATACCCCGCACCGAAGCCCCATCGGCAAGGGGCGCGCCTGGCTCGGCTTCGGGCGGGAGCACGGCCTCGAGAGAGGGCTCACTGAAGGGGGATACCTGATGCACGAAGAACTGCGTGTTGTCGCGCAGCATGTGAGCGCTCGTCCGATCGATCCAGAGGTCGAGGACGACTCGCCACGCGGGGTCCCCTGACGCCACCCTCGCGCTCTCTCGCGTCGGGAGGAACCCAATCCGTCGCACGTGCCCGATCTCACGACCCCATGCTCTGACCTTGTGCCCTTCCTTGAGCGGACCGACGCGCGCGAGCTCGACATGGATCCTCGCACCCCGGCGCAAGCGACGCCCTTCGGAGAGGAACACGAGCGCGACGAGGGGCAGGAGAAGGCACAATACCCATGCACCCACGCGGACGTTCAGCCGATCCTCATTCACTGCCGCCACAGGAACTTCCAGGGGTTGCGCTTGAGATCCCGGACGAGCTCCTTGAGATCGGCGTAGAGCTCTTCTCTGGCGAGAAGCTGGCCTGCGGTTCCCTTGCCTGCTCGCAAGTCGGCCAGGAGCCCGATGGCGGCGTCGACGAGGGTTCCACCCTTGTCCATGAAGGCACTGGCGGAATCGGCAGCGCCCAAGGCACGCTCGACCCGCTCGGCTGTCACGAGGCCCAGGACTCGCGTCCCCTCGTCGGCGACCTGCGAGGCCTTGGGGCCCAGGTCAGTGAGGACGCGGTCGGCGCTCGCCAATGCCCGATCCAAATCCGTCAAGGTTCGCCCAACGATGGTCGGATCGCCAACTCCCTCGTGGAGATCCGCAATGGCGCGACTTCCTTCGTCGGCCAGGCGCTCTGCAGCGACAATCAACTTGCCAATGGCTTGGCGGTTCTCGCCGAGGAGAATGTTGAGCTCGCGCACGGCGCTGGCGCTGTTCGCAATGAGATCGCGTATGAGGCCCTTGTCCTTCGTCAGGAGGTCGGTAACCGAGTCCAGGAATTCGTACAGCCGGGCGACAATGAGGTCGGTCCTGGGCGGGTCGATCCCGACGTGGATCGACCCCGCTGGAATGGCGGGCTTGTCGTGCGAGCCGGGCACGATTTCCAGGTATTGCTCCCCCAGCACGCCGGCGGTGTTCACGAAGAACTGGGCGTCCTGTCGGATCGTGTCTCTAACCCGCTCCTCGAGCCACAGCTCCAGGCGGACTTGGACGCGCCGGCCGGTCTTCTCGTCCACGCGTCCTCCCAGGAAATGCACCTGGTCTACCTTGCCCACCTTGATTCCAGATACCTTCACCGGGGCGCCCGGTTGGATGTTGCCGCTGAAGTTGAAATCCACAAAGAGCGGATAGCCCTTCCCAAGAGAGAACCCACCGAGCAGCAGCACGAACGCTGTGAGGACCGCCACCGAGAACGCGATCAGCGCGCCAACCCGGAACTCCAAGCTACGGTTGCTCATGACTTGCCTCAAAACCCTGGCGTTTCCATTGGGCCCAAGGAGCGTCCCGAAATGAACTGCTGGATTACCGGGTCGTTGCTTTCCTGGAACTCCCTCGGCGTGCCTAAGCGGTTTACCACGCCGCGGTAGAGGAATGCGATTCGATCGGCAATGGAGAATATCGAAACCAGGTCGTGGGACACGACAATGGACGTCACGCCGAGGGTATCCGAGAGCTCGCGGATCAATCGATCGATGCGCCGCGCAGAAACAGGATCAAGCCCTGTCGTTGGCTCGTCAAACAGGACCGCCTCGGGGTCGAGGGTGAGGGTGCGGGCAATGGCCGCACGCTTGCGCATTCCGTCCCCGAGCTCATTCGGGTATCGGCTCGCGAACTCCGTCATGTGCACCTGCTCGATGCGTCGCATGGCTTCGGTCTTGGCGTCTCCAGGCGAGAGTCGCTTGTGCTTGCGCAGGGGGAGCATGACATTCTCCAGGATGGTCATCGAGTCGAAGAGCGTGCTGTTCTGAAACACCATTCCACAGCGCTTTCGGATGGGGTAGAGCGCTCGTTCCTCGAGGTGATCGACACGAACTCCGTCGAGCAGGATTTCCCCAGCGTCGGGGCGAATCAGCCCGATCAGGTGCTTGATCGTGACCGATTTCCCGACCCCAGACGTGCCGATGATGAACATGACCTCACCTTTTTCGACGGAGAGGTCGAGACCCCGGAGCACGGGCTTGCCCCCGAACGATTTCTTGATGCCGCGGAACTCGATCACGCGCCGGTCTCCGCTTGGAGAAAAAAGTATCCAAAGGCGGAGAGGAGGAAATCGAGAAGGATCACGGCGAACGATGACCCGATCACCGCGCGGGTCGTTGCCGAGCCAACTCCCTCGGAGCCGCCGCGGGCGGCGAGCCCGCAGGTGCCAGCGACCAGCGGAACGGCCGCACCGTAGGCCAGCGACTTGATGAGTCCCACCAAGAGGTCGCCGGACATCACCCGTTGTGCGTTGAGAAACACCCGGGGATTCACCTGGAACGAGGTCCACGCCGTCAAAGCTCCCAGGCCGAGCGCGACTACGCTGCCGAGAATCGCGAGGACCGCGGTCATCAAGCAGCAGGCGAGAAACCGCGGGACGATCAGGTGCTCGACAGGGTCTACGCCAGACATGCGCAGGGCATCCACCTGCTCGGTGACCACCATCGAGCCGACCTCGGCCGCAATCCCTGCGCCCACCCGCGTGGCGAGCATCATGGCGGTGAGGGTGGGGCCGAATTCATGGACCAAGATCTTGATGAACTCGGCGCCGACGAAGCTCAAGTCTCCCGTGACGCGCCCCGCTTGGAGGCATGTCTGGAACACCAGGACCATCCCCAGGAAGCCGAGCGTGACCATCACGAAGAGGACCGACCGGTTCCCGATCTCGAACATCTGGGTGACTAGGTCGGCGCTCTTCCAGCGACCGCGCAAGACAAGGACCTCGGTGCGAACGAACACCGAGAACAGCATCCTTACGAACGAAGCCGCTGAGAGCGTGAGGGCTCCAAGCCCTTGAATGGATGTTCTGAGGGCTCTCATTTGAGGAGAAATGTAAGGAAGAAATCGAGGAGCATGATCAATATTGCGGCAGAAACTACCGCCGCGTTGACTGCTCGCCCGACGCCAACGGCACCCCCGCGCACGGAGATGCCGAAATGACAGCTCGTCAGCGCCACCGCCAAGCCGAAGGCGGCCGATTTGATGAGGCCGTGGGTGAGATCCCCGATCGAGAGGTTGTCGGAAAAGGAATGAAAGAAGGTCGCCAGCTCGACATGGAGGAGCAGCTTGGCGAAGATGGCCCCTCCGGCGATGGCGACGAGGTCCCCGATCACGGTCAGGCAGAACAGCATGACCACCATCGCCACGACCCGCGGCGTGAGGAGGTACTGGATGGGGTCAATGGCGAGGGCACGGAGTCCATCGACCTGCTCGGTCACGGTCATGGTTCCGAGCTCGGCAGTGTTGTTGGCACCCACGCGGCCCGAAAACATGAGGGCGATGAGCATGGGGCCCACCTCCCGAAATACCGCGTAGCCGGTCGCCCAGCCGACGAGCCCAGTGGCGTTAAAGCGGTGCACGAAGATCGCCGATTGGATGACCATGATGCCGCCCGTGAAGAACGCGGTCAGGGCGACGATGGGAACCGAGCGGTTGCCCATTCGGTGGAGGTTTCGCCATAGCTCCGTTCCGTCAAGGGACGGCGGCACCAGCGACCTCACCACGCGCGCAAGAAGCACGGCCATGCCCCCGGTCTCGCGGGCGAGAAAAACGGCGCGACCGCCAAGGTGGACCAGCGCGCGGGTGATCACAGGGGCCCTTCCAGCTCGCCGCGCACGAACTGACGGACCGCGGGGTCGTCGGCGTCCCCCACGGTGTCAGAAGGCCCATCATAGAGGACGCGCCCTCGGTACAGCATGGCCAACCGGTCCACGAACGCGCGCAGGCCGGCGACATCCGAGGAGACAGCGACGACCGTCGCTCCGGTCGCTTCTTGCTCCGCGCGCAAGAGATCGTAGATCTTCGACGACGTCACGGGGTCGAGGCCGGCCGTCGGCTCGTCGTAAATGACGAGGTCGGGGCGCGCGATGGTCGCCCTGGCAATCCCGACCCGTTTCTTCATGCCACCCGATAGCTCCGAGGGGGCCTTGTCTTCGGATCCAGCAAGGCCCACGGCACGAAGCCGCTCGTGAACCCGGCGATCGATTTCCTCTTCGGCGATACCTCCGCGCTGCCGGAGCGGGAAGGCCACGTTCTCTGCCACCGTCATGAAATCGAAGAGCGCGTAGTTCTGAAAGAGCATCCCAATCTTCTTGCGGAAAGGGCCTAGGGCCTCCTCGCCGAGCTTGGTGATGTCCTGTCCGTCGACGCGTATGACCCCTTCGTCCGGTCGGTAGAGGCCGCAGACGAGCTTCGTTAGCACGGTTTTTCCGCTCGCACCGGGCCCAACAAGGCCCCAACGCGTGCCCCTGGGGATGGAGAGCGTGATGCAATCGAGCAGTGGCGAATCGCCAAACCCCTTTTTCACGCCCTCCATGCGGATCATGCGGGGCGATTCTATATCAGGCCTTCGCGTGATCGTTTCGGGATCGCGCTACATGCAATGGAGGCGCGTGGTCGCCTGAGGGATCTGTTCTTGGTGAAACTTGGACTCTGGAAAGCGGCTCTTGAGCACGCCGAGGGCCTTGCACGCGTGCTCCCAGTCCCCAAGGAGCTCATGGGTTCGCGCGATTTCAAAAAGAGCCTCGTCGACCAGGGCGGAATCCGGAAAGCGGTCCTCCAAGTTGGCGAACTCCTTGAGGGCGGAGCGCGGGTCGCCCAGTCGGTCACGGACCAACCGACCGAGCGCAAGCTGGGCATCATCCAGCCAACTGGAGTGGTACGACCCGACCAGAAACGATTTTTCCCGCGTGTCGAGGAGGTTTCGGTAACGCTCCGCCGCACCTTTGTAATCCTTGATGGCCTCCGAGAGCTGGGCGCCGTGATACAGGGCGTCGTCTCGAAAAGGGCTGGAGGCGTGGTGCTTCACCAGGAGGTCATAGGCACGCATGGCTTCGGCGGGGTTAGCCATTTCCTCTCTCGCAAGGGATGCCATCGCATTAAGGAGGTTGTCGGCTATTTCGGTGCCCGAGAACCACTGGTAGAGCTGATCGAGCTGGGTGAAGAGGGCCTGGGCATCACGCTTTCGTCCATCCCGCATGAGGATGCGCAGTGCTTCGTCGGCGTAGGGATCATTCGGATAGGAGGTGATGGTTTTCCAAAACCGCTCGTACGCTTGCTTGTCGTGACCGGCCGACGATAGGTGCAGGCGGCCGGCGGAGACGAGCGCTATGGCCCCAGGGTGTGCCGTCGACCCATCTGTAGGCACGAATGACGACGGGGCAGAGCCGGCAAGGGTCTCGTAGGCCACGATGGCCTCGGCGGTGCGACCGAGCCTTTCGAGGGAGGATGCTCGGCCTAGTTGAGCTGCGGCACACCATTTCTGGCGGCTCTCCGGGTTGCTCTGATTTTGGCAAGAGTAGGTCGCCGCCTCGTAGGCCTGGAGCGCTTCGAGAGTGCGTCCCTGGGAGTCCAAGGACTCTGCCCGAACCAGCTCCACGGGTGCCTTCGACGTGGCACACGCGAGCCAAAGCAGGGCGGCAAGGCAGGCGACGCCCCACGTCATGTGCTCGCGTCGGGGGGTCACATGGCCACCGTGCGATTGAGAACCTCTGCTGCTTGCTCGCATCCCGCGCGGCTCACATCCATGTGGGTGACCAACCGAATCCTGCGAGGGCCCACTGCGTTGAACAAGACCCCCTCGTCCCGAGCGCGCACCACGAGCTCGCCTGCCGTGGGACCATGTTCGTCGATATCCACGAGCACCATGTTCGTTTGAACGCTCGACCGGTCAACTCGGAGCCGTGCGGATTCGGCTAGGAGCTCCGCGAGTCGCCGCGCGTTGGCGTGATCTTCAACCAGCCGTTCCCTGTGGTTCTCCAAGGCGAACAGCCCGGCGGCGGCAAGGACCCCCGCCTGTCGCATGCCGCCACCAAGCATCTTGCGAAACCGGTGGGCACGGTGGATGAGCTCCCGTGAGCCGCAAAGAACGGAGCCCACCGGGGCGCCGAGACCCTTGCTAAGGCATGTCGAAACCGTATCGAAGCCTGCTGCAAGCTGGCGCTCGCTTGCTCCGGTGGCCACACTCGCGTTCCAAATTCGTGCCCCGTCGAGGTGCGTGCGTAGCCCGAGGGCTCGAGACGCCTGAAGAATTCCTTTGACCTCCACGTCGGACCAAATTCGACCGCCTGCGCGGTTGTGCGTGTTTTCGACGCACACCAGGCGGGTGGGTGAGAAGTGATGGTTGTCGGGCTTCGCTGCCTGTTGCACGTCGGCGGCGGAGAACATCCCCCCCTTCCCAACGATGGTGAACTGCACCCCTGCAATGGCAGCGCCCGCACCCGATTCGTACAGCCAGTTGTGGGAGTCCTCACCGTCCAGCACGTCGTCGCCGGGCTCTGCGTGCACCTTGAGAGCTACCTGATTGGCCATGGTTCCAGACGGCATGAAGAGGGCCGCTTCAACTCCGAGCAAGTCGGCGACGCGCTCCTCTAGGCGGTTCACGGTCGGATCCTCGCCATACACGTCATCCCCGACTTCGGCGCCCGCCATGGCCTTGCGCATGCCAGCGCTAGGCAGGGTCACCGTGTCGGAGCGCAGATCCACCCGCATGGTGCAATATATATCCGAAAACCTTGCTCTACTGGACGGGAGATTCGCTAAGGGCCCGGCACGGAATAGGTCGCGCGAATCCGGGCGTCGAGGCGCTCGGCTGGCGAGGCGCGAGGAGGGCGAATACCCGTCGGTATTTAACCGACGAGCAACGAAGCCAGACGAGATGGATCGGCGCCCGGAGCGCGCGAGATATTCCGTGCCGGGCCCTAAGGTGCTGCACGGTTCTCGCGAGACTCTCCCGCAGTCTTTGGCCTAGGGGGCGGTCCTATCTCGTCGCGTAGCTTTTGCTCCAAGCGCGAAAGGAGCCCCTCCTCGGAATACACGGGACGATCCGGGATATTGACGATGAGCTTCGTGAACGCGCGCCCCTTGTCGTCCTTGACGCGGACGAGCTCCATGGCCCCTGTAAAGACCTTCTTTCGGTCGGTGAGCTCGAACAAGATGTAACCCGCCTCGCCGTCACGCTCGACGATCTTGCACCTCTCGTCGAGGCGCAGGAAGCGCAGGGCTGCTGGCCACACCTGATCGTACGGGTGCTCCGACTCACGCACCGCGCGGGCGCCTGCCGCTATTGGGAAGAAAATCGCGAGGAGCAGCGCTACGCCGACGAGACCACCCCCGGCTCCCCGTCGTCGTCGGGGGGCGCCTTTGCGACGAGCGATGACCAGGAGAGATGGGTCACGTGAAGCGAGATCGCGCCGACCCCGAGGTACCACACCAGCTGAATCCCGTGGAGCAGGACGGCGTAGAGAAGGCCCGCCCCGCGGGCCACGGGCTCCGGCATGTAGAGCGACAGCCCCATCACGGTGAACGCCTGGAACTGCCCCACCAGCCCCGGCGAGTTGGGGAGCGTTATCCCCACCGCGACGATCCCCATGGTAGCGAATGCCCCGATGACCGAAAGCTCCAGGTGGCTCCCCTGCGCCAAGACCCACATGCCCAGGCCGTTGCATGCCCAATAGAGTGCGCTCCAAAAGACGAACATCGCAAGATTGCGTCCGTCCTTCAAGACGAGGAAACCGCTGATGAGCTTGTACAGCTTCTCTTCCAGCTTGTCAGCGAGGCGCGGCACGAGCTTGCGCGCGCCTGTGAGGAGCACGGCCACGTGCACGGCCTGCCTCGGCCACTTCAGGGCAAAGGCCAGGAACGTCATCGCCGCCAGGAAGATTCCCAGCGACGCGTATGCCATCGGCATCATCCACGACGGCGCGGCGGGTCCGCGGAGCGCAAAGCAACACGCAAACACCATGAGCGAAACCATGAGGCCATCGACGATGCGTTCGACCGCCACGGTACCGAGCACGGCCGAGGCCGACACGACGCCCTTGCGCCGCAGGAGCGCCGGACGCACGAACTCGCCGAGGCGGGCCGGCAGGGCCAAGATCGCCATGAATCCGACAGATGAGATGGCAAGGAGCCTCCCTGGTGGGAGAGGAGCTCCAATCGGGGCCAGGAGATTGTTCCAGCGCCAGGCGCGGAAGAAGTGGGTGGCCATGAGGAAGACGACATACCCGACCAGGTAGGGCCAGAAGGTCCCGAAGTCCATGATCGCGATGGCCTCGGAAAGCTTGTGGCGGGCCTCGGCGTTGGGCCATGCCAGCCAGGCGCAGACCGCCAGCATGAGAAAGGAAAGACCCAGGTTAATCGCAAGCTTCACAACCGACGAGGTGAGCATAACGGACTGAAGAGCGCAAGGGCGCTGGGAGGGCCAGCAATGCTAGATGGTCACGATTTTTTGCTTCGCGTCCGGGGTATTCCTGAGCGCCTTGGTCGCGTTGCGGGTATCGATGATCAGGCGCGCTTCCCTCGTGACTTGGGCGTAGTCGATGGTCGTGTGGTCCGTGACAATGACGACCGCATCGAAGCTCCCGAGGTCAACGAGCGGCACTGAGTCCATTTGCATTTTGCCAAGGTTAATGGAAGGGATGAACGGGTCATGGAACGAGACGTGAGCCCCTCGTTCTTCCAGGAGCTCAATGACGTCGAGGGCCGGGGACTCGCGCACGTCGTCGATGTCCCGCTTGTACGCGACCCCAAGGACCAAGATCTTGGAGCCCTTGACTGCACGCTCCCTTTGGTTGAGCGAGTTGGCGACGCGCGCGACCACCACCTCGGGCATGCCGGAGTTAATCTCGCCAGCCAGCTCGATGAACCGCGCGTTGTACTTTAGGGTCTTGAGCTTCCACGATAGGTAGAGCGGGTCGACAGGGATGCAGTGTCCACCGAGTCCCGGGCCGGGGTAGAACGGCATGTAGCCAAAGGGCTTGGTCGCAGCCGCGTCGATGACCTCCCAGGTGTTGAGGCCAAGACGCTGGCACATGATCGCGACTTCGTTGACCAAGCCAATGTTTACCGCGCGGAAGGTGTTCTCGAGGAGCTTCACCATCTCTGCCGCATCGGTCGAGGATACGGGCACAATGGTCTCCATTACCTCGCGGTACATCCCATGGGCTACTTCGAGGCATTGGGGCGTGACGCCGCCGATGACTTTGGGGGTGTTTTTGGTATGGAACTTGGCGTTGCCCGGATCCACGCGTTCGGGCGAGAAGGCAACGAACACGTCTCGCCCCACCTTGAGCCCGGTATCTTCCAGTCGCGGAACGAGGACTTCGCGGGTGAATCCTGGAAACGTGGTGGACTCGAGGATGACCAACGTGTCCTTGTGCAGCCTTGGCGCCAAGTCGTCGGCCGCAGCCATGATGAAGGAATTGTCCGGGTCCTTTGTCTTGTTGAGCGGCGTGGGGACGCAAATGATGACCACGTCCGCTTGAGCCAGGACGTCCGGGTCGTTTGACGCCTTGACCTTGCCGGACGACACGAGAGGCGCGAGCACATCCGTTGGCACGTCTTTGATGTAGGAACGCCCGGCGTTTACGGACTGGGCTTTTTCCGCGCTCTTGTCGTACCCGACCACGCGGAAGCCCGCCTTGGCGACCTCGACCACCAAGGGGAGGCCGACGTATCCGATGCCGATCACGGCGACCTGCGCTTCTCGACTCTGAATCCTTTGGAGCATTGATGACATGAGGTCTCCTGCACTCTTCCTGCCGGTGCGTGTCGCTATCTATCGCTGTCTATCAGGCAACTCGCCACTCAAGATGCAACGTGGGTTCTCTAAGAGGAGGCGAGTCACCACTTCTTCGCCAAGCCTTTTCCTGATCCAACCGATCCCTTCCGCGGCCTGCCGGATGTCGGAAGGGGTGTGAACATCTGACGCAACTGCGTGGGCGATGCCGTCGGCAACGAGGCGCTTTGCCAGTCGTCCAAGACGAAACCCATGGTAGCCGGCAAGGGCAGCCAGGTCCACCACCAGGGCGCAGCTCCGGCCGATTCGTTCCAGGCGATCCAGGTCTTTCCAGAACGGCGTGTAGCGTTCTGGGTGGGCCATGACGGGGAGGTACCCGCGGGTCGAGAACTCGAAAAGCGTATCCTCGAAACGTACTGGAATTTCGGACGTGGGAATCTCAAACAGGAAGGCACGCCCTTCATTGTAGCGAGGGAACGACATGTCTCGCATGCGGCTGAAAAAGACGTCATCCCAGAAGTTTTCGGCCGCAACGCCCAAGGTGAGGCCTATCCCTGCCTCGGTGACCGCGCCGCGCGCCTCGACATGGGCTCGATGGATGCTCGAAATAGCGGGGAGAAACTGCGCGGCTTTTTGGTGCGGGGTGGCAAGAACCTGCTCGAAGCCGACCTCATTGAGGCCTTGGAGCATGGCCATCGTGGTAGCCATGTCGGGCGAGCCATCGTCCAGCGCCGGCAAGACGTGGGAATGTAGGTCGACGTAACCCATGTGAGTCGGGGCTCGCTGATAATAGGATCCCGCCTGGGGTACTGCAACTCCTGGAAAATAATCGGAGGCGTCGTTGATTGTCCTGGCATCGCGTGGTACATACTCTTGTCAACCATCGAGCACTCATCACCAACCCGCTCTTGGAGGTTGAAGTTGCAAATGGCGGACAAGCGCGAGAATTCCGTCCTCTTTTCCTTACGCGAGCTCAGGCAAATCGAGGACGACCGAATCAAGCAGGAAGAAGACGACCTCCGTCGCAAGGAGGAAGAGGCGCGGCTGGCCAAGGAGGAAGAAGTCCGGCGCGCCCGCGAGGAGGAAGAGCGTAGGCGTCGTGAAGTAGAAGAAGCGGAGCGGCGCCGTGTCGATGAGGAGCAGCGTCGGGTCCGGGAAGACCAGCTACGCCTCGAGGAGGCGGAACGACGGGCACGCGTCGAAGCCAATGTTCGCCTTGAGGAGCATCGAATCAAGGCCGAAGCCGAGGCGAGGGTGGTTGCCGAGGCGCATAGGAAGAAGCCGACCGGGCTCATTGCAATTGCCGGCGTGCTCGTCGTTGCGGTCATCGGGCTGGCGGTATTTCTTGTGCAACAGAACAAAGAGCAGCAGAAGGCGCTCATGGCGCAGAAGCAGGCGTTCGAGGAGGAGCAGCAGCGCCTGAAGAAGGAAAAAGCTGAGCTCGAGATGAAGATGATTGCGCTCAACGAGGATTATCAGCGCAACGAAAAAGAGATCGATGCCCTGATTTCGCAGGTACAGAAAGAAGCAAATCAGGCGCGACGTGAGGAGCTCATGCGAGAGATCGATCGACGGCGCGGGGCGCAGAACAACGCCAGGTCGGAAATCGAGAAACTCCGGGAGCAGACCAAGAAGAAGCCCAACCTCAAAGACCCCTGCCTGAATTCCGACGATCCGCTGTGCGGGACGTCTCGCTAGCGTTTCTCTCTGTTCAACGTTCAACCCAACAATAATGGAAGATTGAGACCCGATCCCTCAGGGTGGGATCGGGTCCAAGTGCCCCGGCCGGGAACTAATACGGATGGTGATGATTCACGCCCTGTGGATGCGGATGGGCGTGCGGGTGGTGGTGGTGGTCCCCTGCTTCGTGCGGATGCGCGTGGGCATGGTCATGGCCCGCATGGCTATCCGGCGGTGGCGGCGGCGGTGGCGGTGGCTCGATCACCTCGAACGGCATGGCCAGGCGGTGCCCTCGGTCCTCGACGACGATCTCCGTTCGCCCTTTGACTCCGGCGGGAATGGCAATCACGATTTCTTTCTCGCCCCGCCTGGCAACGATCCCGCAGGGCTGGGTTCCTACCGATACCTTGGCCTGCGGGCTAAGCCGGTCACCTCGCAGGGTGACCTGGGATCCCGGCGGTCCGCTCTTGGGCTCATGCGATGTGAGCACGGGCGGCAAAAGGACATCGAAGCGCCAGCGCGTGCGCTCCCGTCGCCCGTGCGCTTCCCACTCGAGCACGCCGCTCACAGCCCCCTGGGGAATGGTGACGACGCAGTGATCGGCAGCACGCTTGACCACCGGCAGCGCGGTCTGACCAAGGTAGAACGTCCCGGCCGCGTCGAGCTCTCTGCCCTGAATCGCCACCTGCACTCCGGCAAAACCGCTCCCCACCGAAATGCCATGAACTTCGGGGAAGACAAGTACCTGGAAGGGTTGCGCCGTAGTCGCTTGGCCGCCCCGCGTGCGCACGGTAAGGGCTTGGCTTACCGCGTTTGCCGGTATCACCACCTCGATGGCGGTTTCGCCTTTCCTGACTGCGTGCAGGCGTGCGCCGCCGAAGTAAACCTCGGCATCGGCGGTAAACCCGGTCCCCGTAATGGTCACCCGCGCCCCCGCAGTACCCGAAGCCGGCGAGAACCCCGTTATCGCCGGGGGAGGGATGACGACAGAAAAAGACCCGATAAGGATGTCGTTTCCCACACCGGGGTGGCGCAGGGAAAGCATCCCCTCTCCGACCTGTTCGGGGACCGCGATGACGATGGCAGTCGGGCCGATGGATTCTGCGCGCAAGGGGCGACGCCCGAAAAGCACCTTGGACTGTGGGGTGAAACCGTTGCCTTGAATCGTGACCTTGGTTCCTGCGGGACCAGAAGCGGGTGCAAATCCGCTTACCGTGACCACCTGCTTCGGGGGCGGATCGGCAGGTTTTGCCGGTACAACGTTTTGCTCCTTCTTTTTGCGATGGTCCCGAACCTGCACTTGCGCATCAGCGCCAACCGCTTGGGTTGCCAATGTGAAGGACACGGCAACCAGAACGCCACGTAGCCTCATGGTTCCTCCTCAGTCCAGACTTACCTGTGCTTGGACTCCCTAGCGCGACGGGTATTCAATGGGCCCAGCGACCCTAGCATGTCGTGGAGAACGGAATCAACGTGACGCGCCGCTCTCGGGTTGACCAAGGACGTCCTTGGGGATAACTTGCCGCACCGATGCTGCTCGTCGTCGACGTCGGCAACACGAACACGGTCCTCGGAGTCTATGAGGGGGATTCCCTCCTCGCGCATTGGCGAATCGAGACCAAGAAGGGGCGCACCGCAGACGAATACGCGATTGTCCTGCGCGAGCTGTTCGCGCTGTCTGGACTTTCGTGGCCGTCCATTTCGGCTGGGATCGTTTCGTCAGTTGTTCCGCCGGTTCTTTTTCCGATCGAGGATTTTTTTCGGAGGCACCTCCACGTGTTGCCGCTGGCGGTTGGTCCGGGCATAAGAACCGGCATGCCGATTCTCTATGAAAACCCGCGGGAGGTCGGGGCGGATCGCATCGTCAACGCTGTCGCAGCCTATGACCGATTCCAAAAGGGGTGCATCGTCG
Source organism: Deltaproteobacteria bacterium (assembly GCA_016210055.1). Lineage (GTDB taxonomy): Bacteria > Myxococcota_A > Polyangia > Haliangiales > SHYZ01 > JACQUZ01. The sequence goes on from JACQUZ010000011.1 coordinate 38,658, forward strand.
TTGACTTCGGCACCGCCACCACGTTCGACGTGATCACGCCGCGAGGCGAGTACCTAGGCGGTGCCATCGCGCCAGGCATCATGATTTCTGCCGACGCTCTCTACCATGCTGCGGCGAAGCTCCCGCGCGTGGAGCTCTCGCGGCCCGCGAAGGTGATTGGCAGGAATACCATCGCCTCGATCCAGTCGGGGCTGATATTCGGATATGCAGGGCTCGTCGACTCCGTCGTAGAACGCATGCGCGCGGAATTGGACTTTCCCATGCGCTGCCTGGCGACAGGAGGGCTTGCGCCTCTGATTGCCAAGGAGTCGCGGACGATTGAGGAAGCCGACGAGATGTTGACGTTGCGTGGCCTAAAAATCCTTTTCGAGCGCAATCGGTCCTGAAGGGGGAATGACGCAGCCATGAAGCGATATGAGACCAAGGACATCCGAAACGTAGTCTTCGTTGCACACGGTGGGGCGGGCAAGACGTCGCTCGCAGAAGCTTTCCTGTATGACGCGCGAGCCGTCACACGGCTGGGCGTGCCTGGGACCGATGCGTCGAATTTCGACTACGAGCCAGAAGAAGTGAAGCACCACGCGACGCTCCAGACCTCGATCGGCTACGTGGAGTGGCAGAAGAAAAAGATAAACATCCTAGACACCCCCGGTGACCAGAACTTCCTCGTCGATACGAAGATCACCATGCAAGTGGCTGCGGACGCGGTGGTGGTCGTCGTGAGTTGTCCCGACGGGGTCCAAGTCGTGACCGACAAGGTGTGGCAGCTTTCCGACGAGCTCGGCCTTCCCCGCGCCATTTTCGTCAACAAGATGGATCGGGAGCGCGCGGACTTCGATACCTGCGTGGCAGACATCAAGAAATCGCTCTCGGAGAAAGCGAGCCCGATTCAGCTCCCCATCGGCAAGGAAGGTGCCTTCGAAGGGATCATGGACCTTCTTTCGCTGAAGGCATTCCGGTTTGTCGAGGAAGGGACGGTGATGCAGTCGTACGATCTGCCGTCCGGACTCGCAGAGACCGCGCGAAAAGCGCGCGAGAAGCTCATTGAAGACATTGCCTCTTCCGACGACGTGCTGCTCGAAAAATACCTGGGGACGGGCGAGCTATCCGACGAAGAAATCCAGCGTGGCCTCGCCAAGGCGTTTCTTTCCGGTGGGCTCATCCCGGTCCTGTGTGGCTCCGCAGGGCGCAACATCGGCATGCAGCCGCTCATGGACCTGATCGCGAACACGTTTCCAGCCCCCGACCAGCGTCCAGCCCGCCCCGGGGTCGATGACAAGGGTCACGCTATTGAGCGGTCCGCCCGCGACGAACAGCCGTTCGCTGGACGGGTTTTCAAGACCATTGGGGCGGATATTGGAAAGATCTCCTTGGTGCGCGTCCTTTCAGGAAAGCTCACGGCAGACTCCAATGTCGTAAACTCGAGCAAGGACCACGCCGAGCGAGCCGGCGCCCTTTACGCGCTCATTGGCAAGAAACGTGAGACGGTCTCGGAGGTTGCTGCCGGTGACATCATCGGCCTAGCGAAGCTCAAGGTAACCAAGACAGGCGACACCCTATGCGACGAGAAGTCGTTCTTCCGGCGCCCCGACCTCGACTTGCCACAGCCGGTCATCAAGTACGCCGTGCAGCCCAAGTCCAAGGGGGATGAAGACAAGCTGGGCGCCAAGCTACACGACATCCAAGACGAGGACATCGCGCTCCGCGTGGAGCGGGACCGCACGTCAAAGGAGATCCTCCTTTGCGGAATGGGGCAGTCCCACATCGAGGTCACCGTCGAGAAGCTTCGCCGGCTGGGAATCGAAGTCACCCTGGCGCTCCCGAAGATTCCGTACCTGGAGACGATCAAGGGGCGGGTGCAGAACGTCGAGGGCAAGCACAAGAAACAGACCGGCGGCAAGGGGCAGTTTGGCGTGTGCTACCTCCACCTCGAGCCGCTGGCTCGTGGCACAGGCTTCGAGTTCGTGGACGCCATCGTCGGTGGTGCCATCCCACGCCAGTTCCTCCCGGCGGTGGAAAAAGGGATTCGCGACCGAATGACCAAGGGGGTCATCGCGGGCTACCCGGTGACTGACGTGAAGGTGACCGTGATCGACGGCAAGTACCATGACGTCGACTCTGACTCCCGATCCTTTGAGATCGCTGGGTCCAAGGGCTTCCAGGCTGCATTCAAGTCAGCAAAGCCTCTGCTCCTCGAGCCGGTGATGGAGGTGGAAATCACCTGCCCCGAGGAGTACATGGGCGATATCATGGGCGACATCAACTCCCGTCGTGGCCGGGTGCTCGGCATGGAATCAAAGGGGAAGAACCAGGTGATCAAGGCTCATATCCCCATGAGCGAGACGCTCAAGTACTCGGCCGACCTCCGTTCCATGACGGGCGGGCGTGGCTCCTTCTCCCTTGCGTTCTCCCATTACGATGAGCTTCCGTCTCATCTTGCCGACAAGGTCATCGCCGAGGCGAAGCTGCAGGAGGAAGAGGACTAGACCATGCCGCTTCCGCGGACTCCGCTTGACCTCCAAGCGCTCAGCGATGCTGCACGCAAGGCCCTCTCAGGGCCTCCGCCACTCAAGCTCATGGCGGCGCGGGGTCTCGCCCCCCTGCCCAAGCCCGCGGATGTCGTCTCGGTGTTGTATCAGCTGTCGCTAGAGACCGACGCTCCACTGCGGACTACCGCAGAAAAAACCGCCCGGGAACTGCCCGACAGAATCCTCGGCACTGCACTCGCGGATCCGCAGCTGGATCCGCGGGTGCTCGATTTCTTTGCTGAATTGGTTGTCAGCCGACCATCGGTGCTCGAGGCCTTGATCCTGAACCATGCCGCGGCCGACGAGACCATAGTCACCTTGGCCCAGCAGCTAGGAGAGCGCGAGCTCGATCTCATCGCGCAGAATGAGCAGCGGATCCTGCGAGCGCCCGGGATCATCGGGGCGCTTTACATGAACAAGAACACCCGCATGTCCACGGTAGACCGAGTCGTGGAGCTTGCGGTCCGGCACAAGATAGCCGTTCCTGGGATCCCAGCCTGGGATGAAGTCGTGGCCGCAGTGCTTGGGACGGCCAAGCCTACCGTCGGACAACAGGCCGCCGCACCGGCTTCGAAGGACGCCGAGGAGATCGACGCGCTCTTCGCCGCCGCGGTGCAAGTCGGCTCGGGTGAGCCGGAGGACAGGGTCGCCGATTCATCCTTTGCCGAGGAAGAAAAACAAGAGACCGCCGAGCAGGCCAAGAAAAAGGTCCCCATCGACCGGTTGAGCATCCCCGCGAAGATTCGCCTTGCCACCGTGGGCAATGCCTTCGCGCGCTCGATTCTCATCCGCGACTCCAACAAGCAGGTGGCCTTGGCGACCATCCGTTCACCCGCCATGACCGATAACGAGGTGATTAAGTTCAGCGCATTTCGCTCGTTGTCCGATGAGGTGATCCGGGTCATCGCCAATTCCAAGGACTGGACGAAGAACTACCAGGTGAAGCTGAACCTGGTGAACAACCCCAAGACCCCCCTCTCGACAGCGTTCAAGTTCTTGCCGTTCCTCCAGGTGCGCGACCTCCGCTCTGTGGCCAGGTCCAAGGGGATTCCGCAGGCTCTCGCGAACCAGGCGAAGAAGCTCGTGACCGCCAAGATGTCTGGAGGGGACTAGGGAGTTTCTGGAACCCGGGGGCTCATCCCTGGGCCTTAACCTCGGCGAGCTCCTCGATGCACGACGCGTTTCGATGACGCGCCGTGGGCAGGTGTGCATCCCAGCAGGCGAGGGAGCAAAACATGAGCTTGAGCCGGCCCGCATTGCAGGCGGTCACGGAGCAGCGGAAGTAGCGGCTCCCGAGCGGGATCTTCTTCCGGCACATGGAGCAGACGGCGAACGTATCGTCTGGCATCGCGAGGCAAATCATACTTTCCTTCCGCGGTCCTCGTAAAGGCACGTCTCGCTCGGTCCATGAGAATCCCGGGGCCCGGGAAATGGATCGCCGCTCGGGTCCCGTGGTATCCTCGGAAAGTGCGACTCGCCGGGTGCATCCTGCTCGAGCTCGCGGCCTTTGCATCTCTCCTCTTAGGCACTGGGGTTGGTGTCTACTACGGCGGGCGGGCCGCGTGGGAACGCGGAGAAACGCCCGCCCACGCGGCGCACGTGGTCACGGCGGCGAAGGTCCCATCAGGATCCAGGGGCAGCTTCGAAGAGCTTGGGCTCCTCCCCCTGGAGCGTCCAGGCCGAATCGACGAAGTCCCTGCCAAGTTTCCAATTTTCAAGGGGATTAACGTTGAATACCTGCTCGCGCCGCTGCGAGCGAGCCCTGTCCGCAGGGTCAAGTTCAACAGGGGCGGGTCGTCCATCTCCCTCCGCATCGACTTCGAAGGGGGAGGGCGCGCTGCGTTCAAGCCGGACCAAACCAACCTGCAGACGATTCCGCGCAAGGAAATAGCGGCTTATCGCATCGATCGCCTGCTCGGCCTTGGTGCGGTGGCGCCCGCGATTGGCCGCAAGTTCTCCCGTGAAGAGCTCTTTGCCAAGATCGATCCGGCGGACAGGGGGGGAGTCTCCCGCTTCATGGCCGAAGTCACGACGGACGAGCAAGGGATGGTATCGGGCGAGCTTTCGTGGTGGATTCCCGAGATCGTCAACGCCACCATCTTGGGCTTCCAGGTGGACAGCGTGGACGGGATGGTGCTCTGGAAGCGCTATCTTGCCGCAGGGGCACCCATGCCTGCTGAAGCCAGCGTCCTTCTGCCGCAACTCTCCAACGCGGTGGCCTTTGATTTCCTGATCAACAACGTCGACCGCTGGTCCGGCTCGAACTGCAAGGCTTCACCCGACATGCGCTACCTGTATTTCATGGACAACGCGCTGTCTTTTGCTCTGGAGCCACAGGGCTCGCTCAAGGTGCAGACGTACCTTTCGCGGGTGCAAAAGTTCTCGCGATCGTTGTACTTGGCGCTCAAGACGCTGGACCAGAAGAGGGTAGTTGAAGCCATGACCAGTGACGCAGCACCCTATGATCGCCTGCTTTCCGAACGTGAGATTGGTGCCATGATGGCTCGTCGTGATCGACTGGTGGCATATATCGATGATCTCGTGGCCACCCATGGTGAAGACCTGGTGCTGGTGTTCCCATGACGAGTCCCCAGTCCCCTTTGCCAGCGTGTCCGACGTGTGGGAGGCCTATCGATCCCTTGCGCGCGCCCGTGGCCCGGATTTCCGGGGGGAGGATCGTAACCTACTGCACTCCAGCGTGCGCACGAGGCAAGCCCGCCGCCCAAGAAACGGCGGGATTCGAGGGCACCAAGTCTGAGGTCTCGGTCCTGCCCGCAAGGACGGAGCCCACGCCACCGACCCCGGTGGAATCGCAAGGGGCTCGCGTCCCCGTCCTGGAGCCGCCTCCTCCTGTGCTTGTTCCTCCAGCCATGGATCGAGCGACCGTGGTGCCACCACCAGCCGTGGTCCGGCACGAGGACACTGCCGTTCCAGGCGAGCCACAGGCAGCGGCTACGCCAGCGCCTTCGGCTTTTGGCGCAAGGCGTCGGGTCGGAGTGGCTGCCTTGGTGGCGAGTGCCCTCGTCCTATTCGGTGCCGGTGTTTTTGTCATGCGACGCCACCAAAGCGTCAATCCGCCACCGACGAGGGTAGCCCCGGTGCTCGAAATGCAGGCGCCCTCTTCAGCGATCGCCATTTCACCTGCCCCTCGCCCAGTCGACCGGGCGACCGTGCTCCGCGAAGCGCGGGAAACCCTTGTGAGTGATCTTTCAGATGCATCGCCAAGGGTGAGACGACTTGCAGCCCAGGCGCTTTCGCGCACTCGCGATCCCAGGGCGCTCGAGGAGCTTCGGAAGGCGCTCGCTCGAGAGGAGAGCGAGATCACGAAGCTCGAGGTTGCCCACTCTTTGGCTCGTGCTGGGGAGGCCAGCGGGTATGAGCACCTGGTAAATGCGCTGCGCTCGCCCAGGCGTGACGTTCGCCTGCAAGCGGCGCGAGGCCTAGCGAGCCTCGGGGACCCGCGCGGTAAGGACAGGCTCAAAGAGGCGCTCTCGATAAACACCCTGCGTCTCGGTGCAGCAGAAGCGCTTGCCCTTCTCGGGGACGAGCCGGCGATCTCGATCCTCAAGGAGGCGTTGGCAGGCAAGAACGCCGAGGCCCAGATGCGGGCTGCCGTAGCCCTGGGAAGGGCAGGGGACCCGTCGGGGCTCGAGTGGCTGAAGGCAATGACGGCAGGCGGCAAGGTCGAGCTCGGGGCCGCGACCGCCCTCGCCCGTTTTGACGATCCAGCCGCCCTTCCTGCGCTCGTTCGAGCCCTGGAGCTCACGGCGCTCAGACACGAGGCAGCCATTGCCTTGAGGCGGATGGGCGCCGACGTGGATCCAGGGCCACTCGCCGCCGCACTCGTCGCAGGGGACGAGCTTGCCCGTACCACCGCTGCAGAGGCAATCCTCATCCTCTATGACGAGGAGCGACCCGCCGAGCTCGCGGCCGAGGTGCCCGCCCCGTCGCCGGCATCTGCCGCCGCTCCGGCGCCCCTTAACGGTCCCGCTGGAGCCACTCGTTAATGGCGCGTGACCTCCGGCTCTTCTACCTGTTCCGCCTCCTTTCGACGAGCTACCTGTTCGTGCCGATCGAGTTGGCGTATGCCACCTCGCGAGGCCTCAGTTTCACCCAAGCGATGTTCTTGAGCACCATCTACAGCTTGGTCGTGATCTTGACCGAGCTTCCCACTGGGGTCCTGGCAGATCGCATTGGTCGTCGTGCAGCCATGATGGCCGGAGCCCTCGCGATGGTTGCCGCCTGTGCCGTGTTCACCGTGGCCAAGGGCTTTCCCACGTTCGCCGTGGGATCGGCGCTCTCGGCCCTGTCCATGACCCTTTGCTCGGGAGCCGACTCCGCCTACTTGTTCGATCTGCTCAACGACAACGGCCAGGGCCACGAGTATCCACGACGAGAAGGGACCGCATCGGCGTGGCACCAGGCGGGCCAGGCGCTCGCGTTCGCGGCAGGTGGACTTCTTGCCGCCCGTGACCTCGCCCTTCCTTACATCGTCACGGGTGGGGTGGCCACCCTGGCGTTCCTGGTCGCGGTGTTCATGCGCGAGGGGCGCGCGAGTGGTACGCGCCCGAACGTGTCGGTGAGGGAATACGTGCACCTCATGCGCGAGGCGCTCACGACGGTCGGGACACGCGACCGGCTGATCTGGGCCATTGCGTACTCGGCGGTCGTGTTCGCGCTGCTTCGCGCGACCATCTACATCCTTCAGCCGTACCTCGCTTCAGCGGGCTTTGGCATGGCGCAGGCAGGCTTCATCTTCGCGGCCATGTACCTGGCGGCCACCGCCGTGTCGCACCGCGCGGATGCGCTCAGGCGACGCTTTGCCGAGCCCACGCTCCTCTGGCTGCTCCTCGGCACGCTCGTGGTGACGTTCCTCTTGCTCGGCGGCTCAGTGGGCCCATGGAGCCTGGCGGTCCTTGTCGTGCAAGCGGGTGCTAATGGGCTCTACTCACCACTCGTCAAGCCGCTCCTCAACCGCGAGATCGATGATTCGGGAAGGCGCGCGACCGTGCTCTCCGTCGAGAGCATGGTTCGGCGTGCCGCCCTTGGGATCTTTTCGCCCCTTGTCGGCACGCTCATGGAACGATACGGGGCAAGCGCGGGGCTCCTGTCCTGCGGACTTGTTGGAGCCATAGGGCTCGCTATCTTGGTGGTCACGTTTCGCGCGCCGACCGTTCCGGCCGTGGGCACGCCCGAGGAACCAAAGGCCCGCAAGGCCGCTTGAGTTGGCCTGAGTGGCCGATTTGACACCCGACCCGCCTTTTTGCAGACTTCGTCGGTCTACCAAGAAGCGCGAGCCGTGAGCGACAAGCAACGAGTCCATTTCGTATCCCTGGGGTGTCCAAAAAACCGCGTCGATACCGAGGTCATGCTCGGCCATGCGCTCGCAGAGGGGCATGAGGTCGCTAGAGACCCCGCTTCCGCCGACGTCATCGTGGTGAACACCTGTGGCTTTATCGGCGAGGCGAAGCAGGAGTCCATTGACACCATCTTGGACATGGCGCGCTACAAGACCGACGGAGCGTGTCGCAAGTTGGTCGTCACGGGGTGCCTGACCCAGAGGTATCCGACCGAAATTGCGGCGGAGATCCCGGAGATCGACCAGATCTTTGGTTCGGGCGAGGTGGAAAAGGTCGCCCGTTCCTTCAGCTCCGACCTCCCGCAGGCCGACGAAGGCGGCGGCCGAATCGACGTGGCGAAAGAACCGAGCTACCTCTATGACGCAAGGACCCCGAGGGTGGTCGCTGGCCCGACGTACACGGCCTACGTGAAAATCGCCGAGGGTTGTGACCGTCCTTGCGCTTTCTGCATCATCCCCAAGCTTCGCGGTCCGCAGCGTTCCCGGGAGGTTGACGACGTGGTGTCCGAGGTCGAGGGCCTGGTCGACCGGGGCGTGCGCGAAGTTAACCTGGTGGCGCAGGACCTCACCAAGTACGGTGATGACCTTATAGGTCATCCGAGCCTCGCAGGGCTCCTTCGGCGCGTTGCCCGCGTTCGCGGCGTTCGCTGGGTGCGACTCCATTATGGATATCCCACCGCGGTCACCGACGAGCTCATCGACGTGATTGCGTCCGAGCCGACGGTAGTCAAGTACCTCGATGTGCCCCTCCAACACGTGGACGACGGCGTGCTCAAAAAGATGCGTCGGGGGCATGGCGAGCGCGCCTTGCGTGAGCTCGTTTCGCGGTTGCGCTCCGGGGTGCCTGGCATCGTCCTTCGCACCACGTTTCTCGTGGGGCATCCGGGGGAAACGGAGGAGGCCTTCCAGCGGCTTCATGATTTCGTCGCCGAGTCGAAGTTCGATCGCGTGGGGGTGTTCACCTATTCGCGAGAAGAGGGAACGGTTGCGGCGATGCTTCCCGGGCGCGTGCCCGCAGCCACGGCGCGGAAGCGGCGGACGGCACTCATGCGGCTGCAGCGCGGGATCTCGAGGAAGCTCCAGAAGGCCCTGGTGGGCACCGAGCTCGACGTGCTCGTCGAGGGGATCTCCGAGGAATCGGAGTACCTCCTGCAAGGGCGATGGGCTGGGCAGGCACCTGAAATCGACGGAGCCGTGTTTCTAGCCGACGGAGCTGCCCAGCCAGGGGACCTCGTCCGCGCGCGGGTGACCGCGTTTTCGGACTACGACCTGGCGGCGTCAATCCTCCACGTGACGGATCCGTTCCGTGAGGTCGGCGAGAAGCCGAACGACTCGGACGCAAGCCCGCTCTTGCGCAACGGGGACCAGAGATGACGAGCGCGTTCGCACAACTCGTCAGGAAGACGCCCATGGTGCCGGCACCAGCCTTGATACCAAGCCAGGGCGCGGAGGTGTACCTCAAGCTCGAATCGCTCCAGCCCTCCGGCTCGTTCAAGCTGCGTGGGGCTGCCCTGCGCCTCGACGCCTTGGATGCAGCTGAGCGCTTGCGCGGCGTGGTCGCGTCGTCGGCTGGGAACCACGGCCTAGGGGTCGCGCTGGCTGCTTTGACCCTCGGAATTCGGGCCACGGTTTTTGTGCCCGAGACCTCTCCGGCGGCAAAGCGGCAAGGGATTGCGCGTCTTGGGGCAACCGTGGTGGCCTTTGGGGCGACCTATGACCAGGCAGAACACGCGGCGCGCACCTTTTCGGCCGAGACGGGTGCCGTGTTCGTGTCGCCCTTCGACGATCCGTGGGTGATCCGGGGCAATGGCGGCACCCTCGCTGAAGAGATTCTCGAGCAACGACCCGACGCTCGCCAGGTGGTCTGTACGGTGGGTGGAGGGGGACTCGCCGCCGGCCTCGCAGAAATCCTGACCCCAGCGGGCGCGAGCATCGTCGGCGTGCAGCCACGTGGACACTGCGCCATGTCAGAGTCTTTGAGGCTCGGGAAGGCGCTCGTCGAGTACCACGGCGAGCCGACGCTCGCAGGGGGCTGTGAAGGAGGCGTGGCGGAGCGCACCTTCGAGGCGTGCGTGCGTCATCGCGTCACCATGACGCTCGTCTCCGAGGACGCCATTCGCCGCGCGATGACCTTTGCGCAAGACCGCCTCGGGCTGGTCGTCGAGCCGACTGCAGCCGTCGCACTGGCCGGGATCCTCGAGGGCGCAGTCCCCACCTTGGTCCCCACCGTGGTCGTGGTGAGCGGGGGGCAGGCTCCCTCCACGTGAATCGGTGAACTTGCATGCGAACAACGGGGGGAGCACGCCCCTCGGACAGGTGTTCACGCCGCCGGCGGTGGCGGACTTGGTGCTCGCTCTTGCGCTCGAGGGCTTGCCCAGCACTGCGACGGTGCTGGACCCGGCGTGCGGGGACGGAGTGTTCCTTAAACGAGCTCGCGTCACGGGGATCTCGGCAGATCGGCTGCACGGGATCGAGCTTTGTCCGGCAGCGGCGGCGAAGGCGGTCGGGCGTGTTCCAGGAGCCCACATCACGTGCGGCGACTTCTTCGAGGAGCCGCCTCGGCAATTCGACGCCGTAGTCGGTAATCCGCCTTACGTAAGGCAGGAGTTCCTCGACGCGATGCGAAAGCGCGCCATCGCGAGGCAACTCCGCGAAGACTGGCCCGAGCCATCCCCCGCACCCGGTGAGCTCTTCCAGGGGCGCGCCGACCTTGCCATGGCCTTTGTCGCCCGGGCATTGCGCTTTGCGAGGCCCGGAGGGCGCGTGGCGTTCGTCCTGTCCCAGGCTGTGCTCGATGCCGACTACGGCCGTGACCTCGAGCGCTTCCTCGTCGGGCGAGGTCGGCTTGTCGCGGTGATCGCGAGCATCGAGGAACGCTGGTTCTTGGACGCGGCGATCCACGCCGCCGTCGTCGTGCTCGAGCGGACTAACCAAGGGCAGGGCGAACCTCCTCTTGTCGCGCGGCTGCGCGTGCCCGTGGCCGAGGCCGCACGGGTCGTGCGCGGCGTAGGTGACCTAGCCCGCGTCGCCGACCTTCGCCCCGTAGGCAAGCGAGGGGCAGGCGTGGGTTCTCTGCGGGGACAGCTCAGGGCACCAGGCGCGTGGCTGGACTTCGCCGCTGCGGCCGGGGAACTCTTGGTCCCCTTGTCCGACCTGGCGGACGTGAGACGGGGCGTCACGTCGGGCCAGAACAGCTTCTTCTACCTGTCCCGCGTGGAGGCGGCGCGCAAGGGTATCGAGCCTCGTTTCCTCGTGCCTCTCCTGCGCAGCCCAAAGCAGGCCATCCAGGTCCTCGTGGATCCCGCAACGCTCCCAACGGTGGCATTCCAATGCGATGTGCCCGAGGAGGAGCTCGCCATGTTCCCAGGCGCGAGCGCGCACGTGGCCTCAGGCACAAAGCTCGCTGCGTCGCCCTCGCTCTCTTCCCGGGCCCGCTGGTGGTCGCTTCCTGCGAGGCCAGCAAGGCTGTTTCTCACCAAGGCGTACGACGAGCGTTTTGTCCAGGTCTTGGCGACCGCACCAGTCATCGCCGACCAACGCATGTATGCCGTGGACCCGCGCGGTGTCGACCTGGAGCTCCTCGCTGCGGTGCTCAACAGCACGTGCACCGCGCTGGCCCTCGAGGCACTCGGTCGTGCCTCCATGGGGGATGGGGCGCTCGAGTGGTCGGTGGGTGATGCGAGAAACCTGCCGGTGCTCGACGTGCGGCGTCTTGAACTGGATCTGGATGCCGCTGGGGTGGCACGAGATGCATTCCGAAGGCTATCCACCCGTGCGGTAGGGCGCATCTCGGTGGACGTGCACTCACCCGAAAGGCAGGCCCTCGATGGCGCGCTCCTCTCGGGCATGCCCCACTTGCGGGCGCTCCTTGCAGGAGCGCGGGACGCGCTCGTCGGCGCCGTGGCCACCCGTCTCGCTAAGGCCCTTAGCCCGAGGTCTCCTCATGGCCCATGACGCGCATGATGCCCAGGCTGAGCCACGCCGCAGCGAGAACCCCAATCGTCAGCGCCGAGGAAGCGACGCCTAGCTCGGGATCTGTCGAAAGCCCGGCGACGACGCGGGAATGGAAGAGCACGGTGGCCTGGTTGGCCTTGGGAATGAACCACGCGACCTGCTCCACCAAGACCAGCACGAACAGCGCCAGCGACATGGCATGCCGCGGCCAGGCGGCCGCCACGCCGAGGGCCACCGCCGATGCGGCGACAGACGCCAAAGCCGCCGCCCCGATGCTGCGGAGGAGCGCCGTCAAAGGGGCATCGGAAATCAAGGCTGCCACGACAAGCGATAGCGTTGAAACGACCGCCAGGGAAGGCGCCACGGCCACGAGCTTCCCGAGGAGCAAGGCCGGCCGAGCGAACGGGCGTGACCAGAGATAGGCGTACGTCTTCCCTTCAAGCTCATCCCGAACTGCCCCGGCGAGCAGCACCGCTGCAGAGAGGTTGATCAAGAACCGGAGCACGCTCTCCACGGCCGCGGCAAATCGATCTTGTGCTCCGCCCGCGCCTGCGGGCCATGCGGAGGCCAGAATCGGCATGAGCATGAGGAGCAGGACAAGCCACGCGCTCCGTCCTCGCAGAAGCCTGCGAATGTTCAAGCGGGCGCAGATCAACGTGGCGCGGATCATGCCTTGCCCCCGGCGGCGGTGAGGTATTCGAAAACCGACTGCATGTTGTTGTCTGGCGAGGAAAGGGACTCGATTCTTATCCCCAGCTCGAGCACTGCCTTGGGTATCGCGTCGTAGAGCTCGTCGGGCGCACGGGTCTCGAGCTCGACCGCCGACCCCGCCAGCTCGGCACGCACGACGTGCGGCGCGGTGATGAGGTGCCTCGCAAGTTCTCGCGGGCGATCGCACTCGACCCGCACGCGGTGCGGGTGCTTGTCGATGAGCTCTCGGATTCGGTACACGTTCCCCTCGGCGAGCACCTGTCCCCGGTAGAGGAGGACAATCTCCTGGGTGATGGCCTCAATCTCGTGGAGGACATGGCTCGAGACCAGGATGACCTTGCCGGCCGCCGCGAGCGCGCGCAGCCGTGACAGGATGGAGTTGCGCGCCACTGGATCGCAACCGGTGAGCGGCTCGTCGAGGACAAGCATGTCGGGGTCGTGCACCATGGCTTGGGCCAGCTTGGCTCGCTGTCGCATTCCCTTGGAGAAGCCAGCCAGGCGCCGGTCGAGCGCATTTTCGAGCCCGAGCGAGACGAGGATTTCCCTCGAACGGTGGCGGGCTTCTCGCTTGCCCATGCCCGACAACTCGGCCATGTAGGCGACGAACTCGCTCGCCGTGAGCTCGTCGTAGAGCCCCTCATGCTCCGGGCAGTACCCCAAGCGACGGCGTACCTCCGACGAGGCGACCACGTCCTCGCCGTACACGAGCACCCGCCCGCGCGAGGGGCGAGCGAGGCCGCACAGGAGTCTCATCATGGTCGACTTCCCAGCGCCGTTGGGTCCCAAGAGCCCGATGACCCCACGTTCGATGGTCATGTTCACGCCGGAAAGTCCCAGCACTTGTCCGTACCACTTGGACACTTCCTCCAGCCGAATCGCCGGTGCCGCGCTCACGAGCCACCTCCCACGCCAGATCGCTCGGCACGCTTCACTTGGCGGAGAACGAGCCAGGCGGCCAGAGAGCCAAGGGCGACGAGGGACAGCGCCGAAGCCCACGCTGGCGCAGCCTCTGGCCTGGGGTCGATCCCAAAGATCCAGCCAGACACCGCATCCAGGCAGGCATCGACCGACGCCAACCGCAAGAGCGGCTGGTCGTAGGCTTCGCCGGCCTGGACCAACGTGTTGCCAAGGGCCAGGGTGTATATCGCGAAGAGCCCCTGCGCGACACGGCGATTCTTGACCCACGCGCCGATGGCGAGCGGAATAAGGACATATACCGGCGTGCTCATCGCGCCAGAAGCGAGCGCGCGCAAGAACAGCGGCAAGTGCCTCGCTAAGTCGCTTCCATCCTTGGCCATGGCTAGGCGCAGGAGCGACAACACCAGCGGGCCGGCGAGCATCGCGATACCGACGAGGGCCGAGGCGCCCAGCACCTTTCCCAGCACGTAGTCGCGCGGGCGAATCGGCCGCGAAAAGTAGAACTGGAACGCCCCTGCCTTGAGATCGTCGGCCACCGCGGGACAAACCGCTGTGAGCGCCAGCAGGAATCCGACAAATCGAAAAGCCGCCAACGATTGGTAGATGATGGCGTCCGCCCGCAACATCGGCACGCCTTGGGTGCTCAGGTGGCTCTCGACCTGCTTGCCAAGGTACATGCCCCCTGTGAAAGCAACGGTGATAATGGCAGCGAGGAAGATCGGCGCCTTGACTCCCCATCGAGATCGCCAAGCCACCGTGACGAGGTTGTGGCTAATGGCCAAGAAACGCAGGGTTGGTGGCACCCGAACGCCGCGGTAGGGCTCGTACCCCAGCTCGTGGATAGTTGCCCGCGCGGGGCTCGTGCTGGTGTTCATGAGACCGCCCGGAGAAACGCCGCCTCCAACGTAACGCGGAGCGGGCACAAGTGACGGAGCTGCACGCTCGAGGCCACGGCTGCGGTGAGGATCAGGCTCGGATCGGCGTCCCCAGGCAGGCGCACCGCGACTCCAGGGAGAAGCCCTTCGAGGGGCTCCACCTCGCACCCTCTCTCGGTGAGACGCACGACCAACCGCTCGATCCCCTCCTTCACTCGCACCTCGTATCTCGTGGGTCCCTTTTCCCCCACGAGCTCGGGCACGGAGCCCGCGAACACGAGGCGCCCCTCGTGCAGGACGACGACCTGATCGCACGTGCGTTCCACGTCGTGGAGAAGGTGGGTCGAAAGGATCACGGCGCTTCCATGCCGCTCGGGCAACTCGGAGATGAGCTGAAGCATCTCCTCTCTCCCTCTGGGATCCAACCCGCTTGTGGGCTCGTCGAGAAATAGGAGCTCTGGGCCGTGGACAAGGGCCTGGGCTAGCTTCACCCTCTGTTTCATTCCCGTGGAGTACCCCTCCACGGGCTGATAGCGCTTGTCCTCGAGCCCTGCGTAGTAGAGGGCGGCGTGCGCGCGCTGCATCGCGGCGGCCCGGGGCAGCCCCGACATGCGTCCAGCGTAAGCGCACAGCTCCACGGCGTTCAGGTGGGGGAGGGTGCAGTCGACTTCTGGCATGTAGCCGACGCGGTCCCGAATCTGAAACGCCGCTTCCCTGGGGTCAAACCCCAAGACGCGAGCCGAGCCCTGGAATGGCGCGAGCCCGAGCAGCACTTTCAAAAGCGAGGACTTGCCAGCGCCATTGGGCCCGAGGAGGCCGATGCGCTTGCCCTGGAACTGGGAGGTGACTCCGCGCAGGGCCTCGATCGGGCCATACCTCTTGACGACGTCCACGAGGTCTACCAACACGCCTCGTTTGTACCACGGCTCCGTGACTGTCCATTCACGCGGGTGGCGCATGCGACACACCGAACCCCGGGGAGGGCGGAGAAAAGGGAAAGCATTTTGTCATGTTACATTATCGCCAGCGGCTCACCCCGCGGCACGTCGCTTGCCTTGAGCCATTGGATCAGAAGGAGGCTATCCCCATGAAGCCCCGATGCTTGCTTGCCACCCTTGCCTCGGCCCTAATCGTGATGGGCTCGTCCAGCGCGGACGCCTGTCGCATTTGGATAGCGCCACGAGCGGGTTTTCATGGCCACGTGAACTTTGGGGGAGGGATCATGCTCGCCCCAGGGTATTGGTACACCGGCCTAGGGCTCGCGGCTGTGCGTATCCTCGACCAAGCAGGCGGGACCGAACAGCTCGAATCCGGTGGCGGCGTTTCGCTCTATGCCGGTGTTCGGCTGAACGAAGTCCTCTCGCTGGAGCTCGGGTGGCTCGCCAGCTTCCACAACCCGACCCGCATCAACACGTGGTACGGACCCGACGTCGATTTCCTGGTGCTCGACGGCGGGACGTTCGACGCCCGAGTCCATCTCTCCCCATCCGAACGGTTCGATCCCTATCTCACCGGTGGTCTGGGGCTCTACACGTTGTCCAGCGAGCATTTCGGGATCGATAGCATTGGCAGCGGCTTCCAAGTTGGCGGCGGATTCGACTACTGGATCGCCAGCGTGGCGTCCGTAGGAATTCGCGTTCGATTCCACGGGATTTCAATGGATGCCCCAGACAGCCGGGACGACACGTTGTTCATCAGCGCGGCCTCTGCGGAAGGGGCGGTGACCCTTCACTTCTAGCGGGACAACTTAATTTACTTTCCGTGCTTGCTTGGTTGGCGCTAGACTGCCAACTTAGATGGCGCAGAGGCTGAGCCGTTCTCGTTATCGTCTCGTCAGGCGAATTGGCTCGGGGAGCGACGCCGACGTATTTCTAGCTCTCGACACCGAGCGTGGGGACGCGCCGCGTGCATTGAAGGTGATTCGAGGAGCGAGCGACGCCGCGGCCCGCGATCGGCTCATGGGCGAATTTCTCCGCCTCGCGTCCTTGTCCCACCCTCGCCTCGTCCGCGTGTACGACTTGGAGGTGGCGACTTCGCAGGACTTCTTGCCCCCTGGCACGCTGTTCTTCACCGGCGACCATGTAGACGGGCGCTCCCCAGCTGATGTTCTTCGCGAGTTGCCCGAGGAGTCACGTCCTCGGGCGCTGTGCGACCTGGCCGTCGACGTTGCGTCCGCCTTGGCGCACGTGCACGCCCGCGGCCTGGTGCACCACGACGTCAAGCCTGCGAACCTGCTCATCACGAGCCAGGGGCACGCGATGCTCCTCGACTTGGGGCTTGCAGCCGCGCGGGCGACGCTCGGTGCTCCTCGCGGCACGTTGCTTACCATGGCGCCGGAGGCCCTCGCTGGTACCAGTGACCCTCGCGTGGACCTCTACGCACTTGGCGCGACCCTGTACACGCTGGCGTGCGGTCGTCCGCCCTTCGACGCGCCCGACCCGGGCAGCCTGGCCCACGCGATCCTGCACGCGCCCCTTGTCCCCCCGAGCGTCCTCGCCCCGTACCTTCCCGAGCCACTGGCGAACCTGGTCGTGCGGCTTCTCTCTCGTCGGCCAGAGGTACGCCCGTCCTCGGCACCCATGCTCCTCGAGGAGCTTGCCCGCGTGCGGGAGGCCTGTGGATGGGGTGGACCCATCATGGACGAAGGGGCCGATCAGGCGGACACGAGGTTTCCTGCCACCCTCCTTCCGCCGCCGCTCGTGGGGCGTGAACAACAGCTCGCCACCCTGGACGACGTGGTGCTATCGCTCGCTGGAGGACACCCGCAGGCACAGGTCGTGCGCATCGTGGGCGCGACTGGGATGGGCAAGTCTAGGCTCGTTACAGAGGCCATCGCGCGACACCAGGTACGGGTCGCCGAAGGCCGTGCGGCGGCGATTCGGGTTGTTCACGGCGGCTGGGAGGAGGTCGTTTCCGCCGTGGGCGAGCCAAGCGCGGAGGTGGCGGCTCATGGCATGCAGGACGCGGAGGCGGGCGCACGAATGGGCGTGCGCGTGGCCGAGCACGTGGCGTCTGCCCTCGTTGAGTTGGGGCGAACGAGCCCAACCCTTGCTTGCCTTGAAGATGCTGACCTAGACGACCGTTCCCAGGCCCTCGTGGCGCTCGCCGAGGCAGGAGGACTCCAGGGTGGCGCCTGTGCCCTCATCGTCACCACAGGAGAGGAGCCCAAGGGGGGGCTGCTTTCCGATGGCACCCTTGCGCTGACACTCCCTTCGCTCTCGCCGTCCCAGGTGGCGGATCTGGCCGCCGCGATGGTTGGCCGATGCGTCGACTCCGCGTGGACCGCCGCGCTGGCCCGGCACGCCGGAGGGAACCCCGGTCTTTGCGTGGAGGCGATCCGGGAGGCGGCGGCCCGTGGCGGCGTCGGCGCCATCGAGCGGGTGCCCGCCCGGGAGCTTCTCGGCGATGACGGGCTGGCTGCGCTCCTGCACCAGCGCATGGCTTCCCAGCCGCAGGCGGCACGCGCGATCATGGAAGTCGTCGCGGTCTGGGGCATGCCTGCGGACGTCACCGACGTCGCGTGCCTGACCGGGGTTGCCCCGGCCGAGGCATGGGCTAGCATCGCCGACCTCGCCGCGAGCGGCTTGATCATCCTCCATGGAACTTTGCCCGCCCAGCGAGTCGCGCTGCCGTCGCTCGTCCATGAGGACCTGATCCTCAAGGGTATCCCTAGCGACCGCCGCCTCGAGCTTCACCGCGCAGCCTTGGCCCGCCTTGACACGAAGGGCGAGAAAGACCCTCGTCTCCTCGTGCGGCACCTGCTTTCGTGTGGCCAGCCCAGTGATATTGCGGCTGCCGCCCTCGCCGCAGCACGCGCCACCCGCGTGGATGGAGACCTTCGCGGCGCCTGGTCCTTCTTGCAGCAAGGATTGCCACATGCCGGGGGCGACACCCGGAACGAGGTCCTTGTGGAGCTCGCTGAGGTGGGCATTGTGCTCTGCCGCTACGACGAAGCCGCCTCGGCCGCGGGGCAAGTGGAGCAAGAGGGCCCCTGGCAGCGCCGCGCCCAACTCCTACTCGCACGGGCGCTGTCCAGGCAGGGGCATTTCGACGCGGCTGCCAGGCTCCTGGAGCAGCTTTGTCGCGCCTCTCCTGAAGACGAGGAGGCGCAGGGCGCTCTGGCGAGGCTTCGCGTAGGCAAGGGGGAGCATGAGCAGGCGCTTGCCATAGCTGGCTCTCCAGAGGAGGAGGAACCGACACGTGGTGCGCTTAGCCCTGGGCGGGCCCTTCGTCTCGAAGCGGCGGGCCTGGCGGCCATGTACCTCGGGGACGGCACGCGTGCCGAGCATGCGTTCGCACGTCTAAGGCAGGCAGCCGAGGCGACAGGAGACCGCGTGCTTCTTGGACGGTCGATGGGCCTTCTCGGGCTTCTTGCCCAACGTCACGGGGACGTGGTCCAAGCCGCAGACCGATATGGCGAGGCCCTCGCCCATGCACGCGGGGCGGGAGACCTGCATGGTGCTTCCGTCTACGCGATGAACCGGGCCAGCGCTCTTGCTGAGCGTGGCTTTTTTGCCGAAGTCCTTTCCGCCACCGCCGACGCTATTTCGGGCCTTCGTCGACTCGGGCGCGTGGGCGAGCTCGCCGGGGCGTACTACAACCGTGGGATCGCATTACTTGCCCTCGGGGAAATCTCGGCCGCAAGGCACGCGTCGATTCGCGCCCTCTCGGAGGCCGAGTCACGCGGTCTCCCGCAGCTCCTCGCCCTTGCCCACCTGCTTTCGGGGGACATCTCACGTCGCGAGGGGAACCTCGGGGTAGCTCTTCAGGCTTACGAGCGTGCCACCCGTGTCCTGTCGTCGGTGGGGAGCATGCGGGCCCTGGCCGAAATCAACCGCGCCGAAGCCCTCGCGGAGCTCGGGCGCCAGGAAGAAGCAGAGATTGCCCTCCGGGAAGCCTCGGCGGCTTGCCAAGACGCCGACGAGCGGGACCGAGTGGCGCTCACCGCTGCCCGAGTGGTCCTGTCTTGCGGTGGTCCAGTCGAGGGCGCTCTTTCGCAGCTCCTCCCGGCGGCTCGGCGGCTTCGGGAGACCGGTCGCTTGGATCTCGCCTGGAGGGCCGACCTGTGCGCGGCGAGGCTGCACGTCATGGCCGGAGACGTGCGTGCTGCTTCCGAGCTCGCCAGGCGCGCTCGCGCCACGTGGGACGAGCTCAAGGACCGGGCGCCAGAGTCCCGTCGTGCTCACCTGTCAACCGATCCAGACGCCTGCGCCCTTGACGCGCTCGATTGCAGGCTCGTGCCGCCCGTCCCCACGAGTCGCGCGGTGGAAGCAGGGACTCGTTCCAGCGCCGCCCTGCAGCGCCTCAGACGCCTTGTCCTCCTCGGGAAACGGCTCAACGCTGAGCTCCGCTTGGGACCCCTCCTCGAGGACATCATCGACGCGGTGATCGAAGCAACGTGTGCCGAGCGCGGCTTCTTGCTCCTGAGAAAAGACGGGGTGCTCGAGGTTACCGTCGCGCGCAACATCGATCAGGTGGCGTTGTCTGGCACCGATCTGGCCGTAAGCCGATCCATCGCTGAGCGCGCGGCCAGGACTGGCGAGCCCGTGGTGACCGTTGATGCAGCCATGGACGAGCGCTTTGGCAGCGCCGCGTCGGTGGGCGCCCTCAAGCTCCGCTCGGTACTCGCCGTTCCGCTGTGCGTCAAGGGGCAAGTGGTGGGAACCATCTACGTGGATCATCGCTTCCGCACCGCCGCGTTCGACGAGGAGGCCGTCGAGCTGGTGATGGATCTCGCCGACATTGCGGCCATCGCCCTCCACAACGCGCGCCTGGTCGAAGAGAACGAGCGACGGCGAGAAGAGGTCGCCGAGCTCGGCAGGCGCCTTCAGGAAGAGGTGGAGCGCCAGCGCGCTGAGCTCGACAGCGCTCGTGCCACCCTTCGCAGCAGCGCGGCCCTGGAACTGAAATATCGATACGACGCTCTCGTCGGACGGTCACCGCGGATGGTCGAGCTTCTCCGGCTGGTCGACCGGGCGACAGAGACATCGCTCCCTGTTGTGATCCATGGCGAGAGCGGCACCGGCAAGGAGCTCGTGGCGCGCGCGCTCCACCAGAACAGCGCGCGCCGCGACCAACCGCTCGTCACGGTCAACTGCGCCGCGGTACCCGAGACTCTCCTCGAAGATGAGCTCTTTGGTCACGTGCGGGGTGCCTTTACGGGGGCCGACAGGGACCGGAAAGGGCTCTTCGAAGTAGCCGATGGCGGGACCCTGTTCTTAGACGAAATCGGGGACACCTCGTTGGCGATGCAGGCCAAGCTCCTTCGCGTGCTGCAGGATGGCGAAATTCGGCGCCTGGGGAGCGAGCGTTCGAGAGCCGTCGACGTGCGGATTACCTGCGCCACCCATCGGGACCTGCGTCAGCTCGTCGAGACAGGGCGCTTTCGCGAGGATCTATTCTATCGCCTCAACGTGATCCCGATTCATATTCCGCCGCTTCGCGAGCGGACCGAGGACATACCCGCCCTTGTGGAGCATTTCCTCGACCGAATGGCGAGCCGAGGGATGCCCAAGAAGACGGTGGATCGCCGTGCCCTGGCTCGCCTGCTCGCCTATCCTTGGCCCGGAAACGTCAGGGAGCTCGAAAACGAGATCCTTCGCGCCGCCGCCCTCGGGGGGGCGGTGATCACGCTTTCGGACTTGTCCCCCCGGGTGGCTACCGAGGGGCCAGAAAAGCACGGTTCGCAAAACGACGAGCTCTCGCTCAAGCCCCGCGTGGAGATGCTCGAGCGTACTCTCCTTCGCCAAGCACTTGCCAAGTCAGGTGGGAACCAGACGGTAGCGGCCAAGCTCTTGGGGCTGTCCCGATTCGGGCTGCAGAAGAAGCTCAAGCGATATGAGTTGTCATGACCTTGCCAACTTGGTTGCCATGAGTGCTCGCCCATGACTCCAATACGTCCTCTTTTCACTGGGTTAGACGAGCGATGCCTTGGCCGCGAAATTGCTTTCTTGGGGAGAATAGATGACCCGAGTGGTGACCCTCATCCAATGCGCGCTTGCCGTGCTTGTCTTCTCCTGCACCACTCCGACAATTCCCTTGCCCCCACCCGAAGTGGAGGCCATTGAGTTCACGCTCGAGGAAGGCTGGGCTACGTTCCGCTACACGTTGCCCAAGGTCGATTACGCGAATGCCCGTGTCTTCATCATGAACGAGGATCTCGGGGGAAAGGGGATCGTTGCCGCCGCTGCCGCCGATGGAAGCGTTCCGCAGACCCAGCCCTTCCAGGCAGCGGTAGGCCATCGAATCCAGGTCATCTTCGCCCGTGATGCGGAACCGGACGAATCGAGCGCAAGGGTCTGCGTCGTGTTTCGACCCGGAAGCCTGACTGACGAGGACTTCTGCCGGTGAGCGAGGCGGAGACGCGACTTACTCGGAGATGCGGATCTTGGGTGGGAGGAAGAACGAGCAGCCTGCGCCAAAGAACAGGTGGTTTAGGAAGCGCTTGTCTTTCCCATCGACCCAGCCGTCTGCGTTGAAGTCCAACCCGCTTGGATTGTCGTTAAACCAGTAGCTGCTCATGGAAAGGTCGACGGCCACCCACTTGTTGATGAAGGCATGAATTCCGACTGCAGCGAGGGCACCGATGTTGGTCCCTGCGTTGTTCGGGCAGTCATTTCGCGGATCGTCAAAGACGTCCTTGCTCGTCCCGTCCTTGTACTCGATCGTTCGATCCTTTACGCGCGAGCAGCCATTCGACGTGCCGAAGGCGCTCTCGGTCTTGACGACCCCCATGCCGCCCTTGATGTACACGTCGAAATTGACGAAGGTCTTTTGGAAAACGGAGAGCTTGCCAAACCACGGGGTGAGCGCCACGTACGCGCCGCCATGGAGTGGCGTGCGATTCACGTGATCTTCGTATTGCTTCCTTGACGGTGCGATTCCATCTTCCTGTCCAGGCTCACCGAGCGCGCTCTTGATCTCACTTCCGAGCGCGCTGTCTCGCGACGTGCCGAAGAACGCCTGGGCGCCGATGGAGAGGGAGTCGGTGAGGTGGTACTCGAGCTTCAAGCCGCCGGAATAGGTGTCCTTGTTGTCCGCAGCGACGGACATGTCGAACGTCGGTGCCAGCTCGAAGCGCTTTTCCCGCAGTTCCATCTTGTGGCGCACTGCTGGCTGCCCTTCCAACAAGGAACGCCGGGCGTCTGCAGTACCGGGCGAAAGAATGGCGACCGCGAGCAACACGGCGCCCACGGTGGGCGCTGTGCGGGCAAGCTGCTGAGAAGACTTCTGCATCATCATCCGTATCTCCTCTAGCGGAATGTCGTATATCGGAAGGAGGTCGGGAACCACATGCTGAGCCCAGCCTGGAACATGATGTGGTTGATTAGCTTGCTGTCCGCCTGGTCCTTTGCCGTTTCCACAGGCAGGAATGGCTGCCGATTGGCATCTTCGTACTTGTCGATGAAGACGTAGTCTCGGACGCCCAGGTTGAGCGTAAGCCACGGCGTGAGAAACACGCGTGTCGTAAGACCTGCCGTGGGCGTGATGAGGAGGTTCTTCCACGCGGGGAATTTCTCCGGATTGGGATCGCGAGGAATGATTTCGGATTGCGTCATGCCTACCCCGACGGTGAAGAGCCACTCCCAGTGAATGATCCGTCGGTTAAAAATGGTGAACTTTCCATAGATGGGAACGTAGTGAAAATTCAGAGATGCCGACCAAAGGTACTGATTCAGCGTCGGGAGGCGGCGGTCCTGGCGTGCCACCAGGTCGTAGGTCTCACGGAAGCTCTTGGTGAACGCCTGTGCTTCGAGCCCGACAGCCAGGACGTCCGTGAGATAGAAGTTAGCCTGCGCATTGGCGGCGTGGTGCTGGATCATGTTGTCGTTGATGGTCAACCCGTAGGACGGCACCAGCTCGAAGCGGTTCATTTTCAAGAATGGTTTCCGGATGACCACTACGATGTCTTGCCAGGACACGCGTTCTTCACCCAACGCCATGTCCTTCTCGGCTTGTCCTTCGCTAGAGCTCTCTTCCGCGGAGGCTTCTGTGCCACTGGTCGATTGCTCGGATTCTTCCACCGTGAAGCTCTGCTCCGCGGAAGTCCTGTCCTCAGACTGCGCGGTCGCCAGGCGAGGGAAGGCGAGCGCTGCGAAAGCCGAAACGACCAGGATCGCGCGCTGGATCATGAGAAGGCTCCTTGCGTCGAAATCATGAGTGAATTCGCGGGCTTGGGTGACTGGCTCAAGGTTTTCGCGACTATAGCACGCGAAATTTTGGACGAGCAAGAGCTTTTCTTCCGGGTGCTTCCGCAGTGCTCGGGGTGTTATTCATGCTGGCGGTCAGGCAGCCTTGGATTCCCCCTCCCGGTCAAAAAGCGCCGCGACAAATTCGGCGGCGTTGAACTCCCGAAGGTCTTCGACCTTCTCGCCGATGCCGATGTATCGGATGGGGAGCTTCAAGGTGTCGCAAATCCCCAGCACCACCCCGCCCTTGGCTGTTCCATCCAACTTCGTGAGGACGATCCCCGTGATGTCCAGTGCCTCCTTGAACATCTGAGCCTGGGCAATGGCGTTTTGTCCCGTCGTGGAGTCCACCACCAGGAACGTCTCGTGTGGCGCCTGGGGCATTGCCTTGCTTGCCACCCGTCGCACTTTTTGCAGCTCCTCCATGAGGTCCGACTTGGTGTGCAACCGTCCCGCCGTATCTGCGATTAAGACGTCATAGCCCTCGGCTTGGGCATGCCTTATCGCCTCGAAAACGACAGATGAGGGATCGCCTCCCTCCTTGCCCTTGATGATGGGACATCCCGTTCGCTGGCCCCAGATCTCGAGCTGCTCCGTGGCTGCCGCGCGGAACGTGTCACCGGCAGCGAGGAGAACCTTCTTCCCATTTTGGGTGAGCTTTGCCGCGAGCTTGCCAATGGTGGTCGTCTTGCCGACCCCGTTGACTCCAACGACCAAGAGCACCAGCGGTTTCGCGACTTCGAAGTCGAGCGGGGGCGCGCCCACGTCGAGTATGGCCGTCGATTGCTCCTTGATCTTGTCCCAGATCGTCTCCACGTCGGCGAGTTGATCGCGGGAGAGCTGGCCCTTCACCGACTCGAAGAGCTTCTGCGACGTCTTCACGCCAATGTCAGCGGTGAGGAGGACTTCTTCGAGGCGATCGATGGTCTGCGGATCGATCGTCTTCTTTCCCTGAAACAGGGCGCCTATCTTGGCTATGAATCCACCGCGCGTTCTTTCGAGGCCAACCTTGAGCGGTTTTGCTTCTCGTGCAGCCCGCACCACGGCCGGTTCGGGCACCATGGTCGGCTTTTCCTTGGGCGGCGTGACCTCGAGCCGCTCGGCGGTGACTTCTTCGGGCGGCGGCTTGAGAGCTGGCGGGGCGGCCACGCGTTCTTTGAGAGGGGGCGTAGGCTTGGGTGGCGCCAGTTTCTCGGCGCGCTTGGCTGGGGGCAGCTCCGCCCGCCTCGCTCGCTTGATGGCGATGGCGACGCCCAGCGCCAGGGCAACGAGAATCGCCAAGAAGACCACGACTTCGGTAGACATGCGGCGCAAGGTAAGATGCGGCGCGCCGTGGGTCAACCTGCGCGCGTGGTTACGTTCGCGGGCTCCGGCTGCTTTCCAGCCGGACCGCATCCACCTGGGCCTTGACCGTCAAGAGGATGCTTTCGTCCGGGATCCGGGAGGAATAATAGGTCTCCTCGACGAGATCGGTCAGGTCGCGGAGCGGACCGCCGGGCAACTGTCCCCGCGCGTGCCGGCAGATTTCGCGCGGTGTCCACACGCCCCACAAGTCTGGCGAAGGGAGAAGCCGAGCCGCTACGCCGCGATACATCGCAAAGGCACGCTCGCGCACCGGAATGAGATCGATGCGCATCCCTCGGAGCTCGCCCCGGTGGGGGATGGAAACCTCAAACCGCTCGGTCACGAATCCGTGGCAGCAGGCCTCCACGCGCCAAGGCCCTGCCGTGAGAGGGGGCGTCTCGAACTCACCGGTCTCGCCCGTGACCACCACGACTGGAGCGGCACTTGGTGAGATGAGAGTCAGCCCACAGGCCATGAGGGGCTCGAGCGTCGCGGCGTCGCGGGCCCAGCCGGATACGACATGATCCGCTGCGCGCTTGAGCGTCATGAGGAGGCTAGGCTTGGCAAAGCGTGCCCCTGGATGGGAAGAGGCAGGCTTCTCCGGCGCTTGACTTCCCTTGCGAGGGGGCGGTGCATGCCGGAGTTGAGCCAGACGTTCGAGCAACGGCTTCCAGGGCTGGGTACGCCAAGCCACGAGCGACAAGAGGCCAGCCGCCGCAGCGCCAAAAGCCATGAGCGTATGGGCGATAGGTATCGGTCTCGGTGGCATGATGCGAACGACCTTCGAGGTAGTTCTCGTCCCTCGCCTCCAGGGTAGGGGAGACGGATGCTCAACGATGACCGAGATGTCGCCCGGTCCAAGCTCTGCCGCGGCTACCTTGAGGCGAAACTGCCCGTCAGGTTCCGTCGTGCTCTCGGCGACTCGACGTCCCTGGGCGATCATCGAAACGGGCATCCGCGGCAGTGGCTGCCCATCGGCGTCGACGAGACGCCCCTTGGCGACGAGGGCCGATTCGTGGGCCATGAAGGTGGTGGGGAGCGCAAGATCCTCGATTGACGTGGCGGTCTCCAATAGGAACGTGGTCTCGGTCAACGCCTCGTTCCATTGAACGTTGCCCAAGAAGCGGGCGATGAGCCTCTTTTCACCGGGCGCTCCGAGCATGGACCTTGGGATACGGACTTGCGTTGGGGCTTTGTCGTCGGTCCGCACGGCGGATGCCTTCCGGCCGTCTCCTCGTGGATCGGAGATCTCGAGTTGGACAGGCACCGACACTCGCTGGTCATCGACGCGTGCCTCGAGGGCTACTTCTATCTCCGGGATATTGGCGGGAACGCTCGAGGGCATCTGCAGGAGGAGCGCCATGGCTGCCTTTCCGATGTCTACTCGTGTTTTCTCGGCGGTGGCGGGGTCAAGGACGTCGCTGCCAAGAAACCGAGCGGTCACCTCGTAGAGACCGGTGGCCAGCGGAAACTCGGCCGCAAAGGCTCCACCCTCACCGGTCACGGCATCCTTGCGGGCCCACCCGACTGCGACCTCAACGGAAGTCCCCGGAATCCCTTCGCCCGAGTGGGCCTCAACGAGACGACCTACCACCGTGGCCCCACGCCCTGTGGGGCGCACCTCCTCGATGACAAGCCGAGGTCTCCCTTTCACCAGGACGACTGGTCCAGCGTCAGCTCGGCACCAGATCGCCAGCCAAGCCCACGAAAACATGAGGGCAATACCCCAATACCTAGTGCGTGCCGTCACCATGACACCAATGGGTAGGGTGTTTTCCGATTGATGGGGAGATCTGCACCGTGCTAGAAGGTACAGGAGCTGGGCGACATTGCGTTGCCCTACATATATGGTCACGCGCAGGGACTGGTGACATGCGCATCAAGCGAATCGAGATCATCGGCTTCAAGTCGTTTTGCGACAAGACGGTTCTCCAGATCCACGAGCCGATCACCGCTGTCGTTGGTCCCAACGGCTGCGGCAAGTCGAACGTCGTGGACGCGATCCGTTGGTGCATGGGCGAGCAGTCTGCCAAGCACCTGCGCGGTGGCAAGATGGAGGACGTCATCTTCGCCGGGTCGGAGACCCGTGGACCGGCGGGGATGGCCGAGGTGTCGCTCACCTTCCAAAACGTGGGGTTCGCCAGCACCACGAAGCAATCGTCCGCCTTGGATCTGGTGGACCAAGACGCCCTGCCCGAAGACCGAGCCACTCCCCTTGGTGCTGAGGAGCGCGAGGCTTCTCCTGGCGATGGGCTCGCCGGGTCCGCCGTAGCCGAAGCGGTGGCTGTCCTCCGCGATGAGCCCTCGCCAATTGATCTTGCCCAGTATGGTGAGGTGACGGTCACGCGTCGCCTTTTTCGCGATGGGACCTCAGAGTACTTCATCAACAAGACGCCGTGTCGCTTGCGAGACATCACCGATTTCTTCCTGGGCACCGGCGTGGGGACCAAGGCCTATTCCATTATCGAGCAGGGGCGCATCGGCCAGATCGTCAGCGCCAAGCCCGAGGACCGACGCCTGATTATCGAGGAAGCGGCCGGGATCACCAAGTTCAAGAAGAAGAAGATCCTTGCCGAGCGAAAGATGGAACAGACGCGTCAAAACCTGCTGCGCGTCTCGGACATCGTTCAAGAAATAGAAAAACAGCTCGGCAGCCTGAGACGCCAGGCCCAGAAGGCAGAGCGCTACAAGAAATACCGCGCGGAGATGCGCGATATCGAGCTGTGGTCTGCTTCACACCGGTTCCTCGGCCTCGACGCCGAGTCCCGGTGGTCGCAAGGGATCCACGCAGGCTTGGCCCAAAGAAGGGACGAGGCACAAGCCGACCACGAGCGGCGAGAAGCCGGGATGATTGCGGAGAGGGCCGAGTGCAGCCTCGAGGAGCGACGCCTCACTGACCTCACGCAAGCGGTCTATGACTTGGAAAATCGGCTGAAGCTCGGAGAGAGCCAGGTCGCTTTCCACCAGCGGGAGGCGGAGGATCTCGAGCGCCAGGTCAAGTCTTCAGGGAGCGAGATCGAGGTCATCAATCGCCAATCCGAAGAAACCGCGCTCGAGCTTTCGCGGGTGCGCGCCGAGGGGGCGAGGCTCGAGGGTGACGCTGGGACACACGTCGAGGAGCTCGCGCGCTTCGAAGAGGCGCAACGCGTGGCCAGAAACGCCCTCGACGACGCGCAGGGAGACCTGGACTCTGCGCGAGGGGAGATCGCCAAGGCACAGGCAGATATCGCGCGTGCCGAGGGGAACATCCGGTCTCTGGACCGAAGGCGCGGCGACCTTGAGGCCCGCCTGCACAGGATCACCGACGAGGACACCCGACTCCATGCTCGGCAGGAGGAAGTCCTGCCGGACATCGCGACGCTCGAGGAGAAGCTTCACGCCTTGCGGCAGCTGAAGCTCGACCTCGGACAGCAGAAGGAGTCCCTCGAGACGAGGCAGGTCGAGCTTCGGGAGCGCCAGGCGAAAGGGGAGGCCGAGGTCGAGACCCTTCGTACGGAGCTCCACCGTCGCAAGTCGCGGCTCGTGTCGCTGCGCGAGATCCAGGATCGGTACGAGGGGCTCGCCCGCGGGACCAGGGCCGTCATGCAGCACCGGCCCGGAGACGACGGCGAAGGGAAGCGTATTCGAGGCTTGGTCGCAGACATCGTCGAAGCGCCCGCCGAGATTGAACAAGCCGTGGAGGCCGTGCTCGGCGACCGGCTGGGCTCGATCCTCGTCGAGTCCAAGGAGGTGGGGCTGCAGGCGGTCCAGTTCCTGAAGAACCGCGCGGAAGGGCGCTCGAGCTTCATCCCCGTTTCGTCATTTGCACCAACATCGGGGGCCAGGACCGTAGGAAGCACGAGCGGGATCGAAGTGGTCGAAGCCGAAGGCGTCCGCGGCGAGATGCTCGGGCTCATCCACGCAAGGGAGGAATACGGACCCATCGCAGAGTACTTGTTCAAGGACGTCGTCCTCGTGGAGTCGTTGCCACGAGCCCTCGAGCTCTGGGACGCCGGCCTGCGCAAGACCATGGTCACGCTCGACGGCGATTTGGTCGATCCCCATGGGGTCGTGACTGGCGGATCCCGGGAAACCGCTGGTGCGGGTATCCTCCAGCAGAAGCGAGAGATCCGCGAGTTGGAGCAAATTACGGGGGGGCTCGAGCAGGATCTCGCTGACGCTACCGCGCGCCATGTGACCTGCAAGGCCGAGCTCGCCCAAGTCCAGGCATCCCTCGAGGGGATTCGCAAGGAGTCCCACCAGGGGGAGATCGCCATGCTCGCGCACGAAAAGGACCTGTCGAGGTGGCGCGCCGAGGCCGAGCGACTCGCCGAGCGACTCGAGCAGCTTGCGCGCGAAAAGGCGGAAATCGATCATGGCGTCCGCGAGATGGACCGGGAGCTCGAGGAGACCCAGGTGCAGCTCGAGGTGGCGCGGCGAAGGACGGACGAGGCAGAGCGGCGCCAGCTGGGACTCATCGAAGGTGTCACCGTGGCACGCCATGCGCTCGAGGACGCGTCGGCGCAGCTGACCGACTGCAAGGTCAGGGCTGCCAAGGTAAACGCCGAGCGCCAGGGCGTGCAGGCGCAGGTGCGACGCCTCGAGGAGCAGGCCAGGGAGCTCATCCGGCGCACCGAGCGTCTTGGCCGCTCGGTCGAAGAAGGGGGGAACCGCTTCCAGGCGCTCAGAGAAGAGGCGGCGCGGATCGCGGAGACACTTGTTGCCGTCCGGGAGGAGCGCCGCGCGCGTGCGGAAGAGCTGGGCTCAGGGAGGACGGCGTACGAGCACCGCATGGCGGCACTTCAGGTGGCGGAAGTCGAAGCCAAGCGCGTGCGCCAAGACGTGGATCGCCTGAAGGGTGAGACCTCACGGCTGGAAATGAAGCTCCACGACTTCGCGGCAGAGCGGCGCCATCTCGAGGAGTCAATCTTTGAAAGATATCGCGTTGAGCTAAATCGGGTCGTCACGGATTTCCACTTGCGACCGGCGGTCTCCGACGTCGAGGAGGCGCGTCTGAGGGAGCTACGCGATCTGATCGATCGGATGGGGGAGGTGAACCTCACCGCCATCCAGGAGTTCGAGGAGCTCTCAAGGCGGCACGAGTTCTTGGTCACGCAGAAGAAGGACCTGGAAAGCGCGCTGGATCAGCTCGAGCGGGCGATTGGGAAGATCAATCGGGCCTCGCGGGCCCTGTTCCGCGAGACCTTCGACGCGGTCAACGCGAAGTTCCAAGAGATCTTCCCGCGGTTGTTCCGCGGTGGGCATGCGGAGCTTCGGTTGTCCGGCGGCGAGGGGGACCTCCTCGACGCCGGAGTGGAGATCATCGCGCAGCCGCCCGGGAAGAAGAACACGTCGGTGGAGCTCCTCTCCGGCGGAGAGAAGGCGTTGACCGCGGTATCGCTGATATTCGCCATCTTCCTCGTCAAGCCCTCGCCGTTCTGCTTGCTCGACGAGGTAGACGCCCCTCTCGATGAAGCGAACGTGGGGCGTTACAACGAGATGGTACGAGCGCTAACCGATCGGTCGCAGTTCATAGTGATCACGCACAACAAGCGCACCATGGGTGTGGCCGATACTCTACATGGCATCACCATGGAGGAGCCTGGGTGCTCCAAGCTGGTCTCGGTGAACCTGCGCAGCTTCGGGAAGGCGGCTTAGGGCCCTCAGCGTGTCTTCAGCCAAAGCGGGTTCGTGATCGCCAGGGGCATGACGGGCCTATCCTGCGTTGGCACAACGGGATCGAGGGAATCGTCCCCGCGAACTACCACCACGAAAAAGGAGTCACGCTTGGTTGAGAGGTTCCAAGTGGCTCGATAGCGCACCACCTGGTCGCGTCCCGCCGTCACAGCGATCGGCTCCCCCTTGGGCCGCCCGTTCTCCAGGAGCTCGATTCGATCCACGTCCACCCACGGGGCTGCCTGGACGATCACTTCGACCGGGACGACTTCGCCAGGCCGAACTGCGAGCGTGCGGCCGATCGCCGATTCGCCTCGCACGCGGAGGGTCACAAATGGGCCATTCGTGACCAGGACATCTCGCGATTCCTTGATCGCCGTGAGGATTGCCTCCGGTGTCACCCGCTCCGGCTCATCAAAGCCCATCCGCAGGAAGTTGCGCGGGTACCCGCACTCCTCGGTGAACACCGCGTGCGAGTCCGAATTCCCCGTCGCCGTCACCTTGTGCCCTTGCGAGAGAAGCCAGTACCAGTCCTTGAGGCTCGAGTCGGCGTCTCCCCATCGCTTGGCGTTGACCACCTCGATGGCGTCGAAATCCAGGGCGGTGCCTGCAGGCGGCGCTGAACCAGGTTTCCATCCGACGAGGTCGAAGTAGCCATTCTTGCCTGATCGCGGGTGGTTCACCTGGATGACCAGGCGCGATTCCAACGCGCGAAGGACGCGAAGGATCTCGTCGGGTCTCTTGCCTTCGACTCGGGGTGCGGGCTTGTGGAGGGCCCCGCCCAAGCGGGACAGTGGATAGGCGTTGAAGTGGCCCACGGTCTCCGTGGTCGCTTCCACGCCGACCACGGGATAGATTAGGGAACTGACCCCGAGCTCTGCCACCACAGGGCCAAGATCGACCACCTGGTTGTGCTCCGTGGCCACGGCGACCTCCACGCCTTCCGCCAGATTGGCGATGACCCGGTCACGGGCCGCAAGCCCAGAGTCCGTGGAGAACAAGGAATGCTGATGGAAGTCAGCCGAGAGGTATCCCGTCGTGTCGACCACGCGAGAGAGGACGAGCTCCACGCGCTCGGTCTCACCCGGAGCAAGAACGACTTGGGCTTGCGCGAGGTCAAACTCCACGCCTCGGGAGGCGCTGATGACGTACGACCCCGAGGGCAGCAAGGCATGTCCTTGCCCATTTGGCGAGATGACCACGTTTCCCGCGGTATTTCGGTGCTTGGGGCCGAGATCCGGGTCCTTGGTGGGCGCCTGGCCACGGATTGTGATCTTGGCTGGCGAGGGGACGAGCGTCCCATCCTTGTTCCGCTCCATCACGACAAAGTCGAGGTCCGCTGGCTTGGGGAGCGTGAGGTCGAGGCTCGTACCAGCGGTTCCCAAGGATACCGGCAAGGGTGGCACGCTTTGGCCTGCCCATTCGGCGTGCACCAGGTAGTCACCTGGAGGAAGGAGAAGCCGGTAAGCACCGTCGTCGCTTGTCCTTGCCTCTGCCAGGGGCCTCCCCCCTGTGTCTGTCGCCACCACGCGGGTATATGCCGCGTGCCCCTTGACGAATCCCTCAAGCTGAGCGGCCGGCTCGCTGCGAAGCTCATGGATTGCAGGCAGTAGGCTTGCCACGTCACCGTTGTTGCCGACGACGAGATGTCGCTCCACGCTCGCAGACTGTAACGGAAGGAGGTGAAGCGTGGCGAGGATGGTGTCTGTCCATGAGGAGCCGCTCGGCCCCGTGAGTTCCCTGTCCCTTGTCGTGTACCCATAGCTCACCTGCGGTCCAACTCCGGCAACCCAAGGCGCGACGTGGCGCCCCTTGAACTTGAATCCCTGGCCAGGCATGAAGTGCTCGGAGTGACCCCACTGGATAACGTCGCCGACTTCGAAGTCGGAGAGGGGCTTGTCGCCGGCGGTTATCGTGGTTCGGATGAGGATGCTCGAGGATGCAGAACGAAGGCGGTATTCGGTGACGATCTTGATGGCCGGGTCCACCGAGTCGTGTCCACGTGCGGTCACCGCGGCCTCCTCTCCTTCGGTGGAAGTCGCCTCGACGTGCTCGTAGATGGCCTGCCTGGGAAAGGTATCGTCGAGGTAGAGGAAGACCTGATTCATCGCGTCCTCTCCACCATGGGGCGCGGCATCCACGAGGTTTCCGCCCGATTCGGCAAAGCCCAGGGCAACTTTTGAGTCGGTCACAATGACGGCGATATGCTGGTTCTCCAGGCGGAAATCGCCGATTGAGCCCACAGCTCCAGGGCCTCGAATGAGTTGCGAAGGCTGGGTGACTCGATAAGCGCGCGCAAGGGGTGCGGGCATGCTCGGCGGCGGGAGCCCCTGCCGGTTCGAGAATTCCGACCGTGACCGCCTTTGACTCGTCTCGGCTCGGGCGCATGCCAAGAGGGCGACTAGCCCCAAAAGGACCCACCATCGCATGCCGGCATTATGACCAAAACGTCGCGGAATCGCGGGATTGCGTCGTAAGAACACGCATGGTAAAGGTCGATGGTTCAATCTCGTTTTCGGAGATCTCATGTCCGGCCACAACAAATGGTCCACAATCAAGCACAAGAAGGCCGCCCAGGACGCCAAGCGATCCAAGGTTTGGACGAAAATCATCAAGGAAATCACAGTCTCTGCGCGATTGGGTGGGGGTGATCCGTCTGGAAACCCGCGGCTCCGGTCGGCCATCGACAAGGCCAAGGGCGCCAACATGCCCAACGACAACATCGACCGCGCCATCAAGAAGGGCACTGGCGAGCTCGAGGGCGTGTCCTATGAGGAGATCACCTACGAGGGCTACGGCCCCGGCGGAGTCGCGATTCTCGTTGAGGTGATGACGGACAACCGCACCCGAACCGTCGCCGAAATCCGTCACGCCCTTGAGAAATACGGCGGCAACTTGGGGGCCTCCGGCTCAGTCGCCTGGATTTTCAAGAAGCGAGGCCTCATCACTCTGGAAAAGACAGCGGTCTCCGAAGACCGGCTCATGGAAATAGCCGTCGACGCCGGCGCCGAAGACGTCCGCGATGCAGGGTCGAGCTGGGAGGTCGAGACCGACCCGTCTACCATTGAGGCTGTCAAGGCGGCGCTCGCATCGGCCAAGCTCGAGACCACGAGCGGCGAGGTGACGATGCTCCCTCAGAGCCGAGTGAAGCTCGACGATGGCAAGGCCGAGTCGATGCTAAAGCTCATGAACGCCCTTGAAGACGACGACGACGTGCAGAACGTCTACGCGAATTTCGACATCGACGACGAGCTCCTCGAGCGACTCTCAGCGTGATCTGTACTCCGCCTGTCATACCTAGAGGGTAGACTCGCCTCGGTGCTGGACGAGCTGCCCCGAAAGCTTCGCATTATTGGGATCGACCCAGGAAGCCGGATTACCGGGTATGCAGTCATTTGTGCCGAAGGGACCCGTGCGCCCAGCGTGCGGTACGTGGAGTGTGGAGTCCTCGCGCTCGATGCCCGGGCGCCGCTCGAGCGTCGGCTTGCCGAGCTCTTTGAAGGCACGACAGAAATTCTCCGAGAGCTTTCCCCTCACGTGGCTGCCGTCGAAGACGTTTTTTATGGGGCGAGCGTGCGCTCGGCGCTGATCTTGGGCCAAGCACGCGGGGCGGCGCTTGCCGCACTCGGGAGCGCAGGCGTGCGGGTCTTTGCCTACCCTCCGGCGACGATAAAGCAGGCGGTCACGGGACGAGGACGCGCGAGCAAGGTCCAGGTCGCCCAGATGGTGCGTGCCATCGTGGGGCTTAGGCGCACGCCGCGAGCAGATGCGGCCGACGCGCTGGCCGTTGCCGTCACCCACGCGCTCCTGCGAACGGACGGTCTACGCCAGCCCGAGAGGTGGCTCGCATGATTGCCCGCCTTCGCGGAACACTGGTGGAGCGAGGGGCCGATACGGTTGTGATCGAGTGTGGTGGAGTTGGGTATGAGGTCACGGTGTCGCTCTCGACGCTCGCCGCGATCCCTGAACCTGGGTCCGAGGTGGCGCTGCGCATTTTTACGCATGCCCAAGAGAACAGGGTTGCCCTTTATGGCTTTGCGACTTCCGAGGAGCGGGAGCTCTTCGACCGCCTGATCACGGTGAAGAACGTGGGCCCGGCGACGGCGATCGAGACCTTGTCGGGAGCCCCTACGCCACGCGACCTCGCAAGGATGGTCGCCCACGGCGACCTCGCGTCGCTCACCAGGATCCGGGGGGTCGGGAAGAAACGGGCCGAGATGCTCGTCGTGGAGTTGAAGGAGAAGTGCCAGATCCTCTTGGCGGGCTGGGGTGTGGCAGCCGAGGATGCACCGACGCGCTCCAAGCCCCTCCGCAAGGGGACGCGGCCCCCCATCTTGGACGAGCTTGCCTCTGCCCTCGTTAACCTGGGATACCGACCAACCGAGGCAGAAAAGCACGTGGCTCTGCTCGAGGTTCCTGCGGGTGCTTCGATTGAAACGCTCTTGCGCGACGCCCTGCGCGCGATGCCGAGGTGAACATGGCGAGGAAGCGGCATGACGACGGTGAAGGCAAGGGGGACGAGCATCCCGAGGACCCGAGGGATGGAAGCGTTCTATCGCCTCGCCGAAGGCCAGGCGAACCCGATCACGACGTTGCGCTGAGGCCACGGAGTTTCGACGAGTACGTGGGGCAGCCGGCCTTGGTCGATAACCTCGACGTGTTCGTGAAATCAGCGCTCAAGCGGGGAGAAGCCCTTGACCACATCCTTTTTACAGGACCGCCGGGGCTCGGCAAGACCACGATGGCGCATGTCATTGCCAGGGAGCTTGGCGCCAAAATCCATGTGACGTCGGGACCGGCTATCGACCACAAGGGAGTGCTCGCCGGGCTCCTCACGTCGCTCGGCGAGCGCGACGTGCTTTTCATCGATGAAATCCATCGCCTGTCAGCCGTAGTGCAGGAGTACCTGTATCCGGCGATGGAGGACTACAAGTTCGACGTGTTCATCGGCGAAGGGGCTCATGCGCGAGCCGTATCCATGACCCTGCCGCGGTTCACGCTCCTCGGTGCGACGACTCGTGCCGGGCTCCTGAGCGATCCCTTGCGCAAGCGGTTTGGCTACGTGGCCACATTTTCGTACTACCGCACCGAGGACCTGCAGTGGATCGTGGAGCGCTCCGCGCGTCTTCTCGAAATAGAGATCGAGCCGAGTGGCGCCCGTGAGATCGCCCGCCGCGCGCGCGGTACGCCTCGTATTGCCAACACGCTTCTTCGGCGCGTGAGGGATTTCGCGGTCGTGCGCGGGAACGGTTGCGTCACGATGGATATGGCAGACCACGCTCTAAAATGCATGGACGTCGATGCTCTGGGTCTAGACGCGCTCGATCGCGGCTACTTGCGTATCATCCTCGAGAGGTTCGACGGGGGGCCGGTAGGGATTGAAGCAGTTGCGGCATCGCTGGGGCACGAGCGGGACACGCTCGAGGACTTTGTGGAGCCCTACTTGGTGCAAGAGGGGTTCGTGGCCCGTACTCCCCGAGGGCGCAAGGCGACCTCCATAGCCTGGGAACACCTTGGCCTGGCACCTCCGAGAACCAGCACGGGGCAGGGCACTCTCTTGTGACGCCCTTGTTCCGCTCACTCACCGGATCGTAGCTGCCGGATCGACTTCGCCGTCGTACACGTGAGCCGCGGGACCGCTCATGGTCACGCCCGAATAGTCGTGGGCGACCGCAATGGAGAGCGAGCCACCAAGAAGGCGTACGGAAATCGGCTGCCCGGTCTTGCCTCGTTCGGTCAAGCAGGCGGCAACCGCCGTCGCACAAGCCCCAGTTCCGCACGCCAGGGTGATGCCGCATCCGCGCTCCCAAACCACCAGCTCGATCTCCGTTGGCGAGACGACGTGCGCGAGCTCGACATTGGTCCGATGAGGGAACCAGGGATGGATTTCCACGGAGCGTCCGACGCGCTCGGCTAGCGCACGGAGGTCGGCCCCGCGCTCGTTCACGAAGGCCACGGCATGCGGGTTCCCCATGGAAACGGTGGTGACGCGCAGGGATTCCCCCATGAGCGGAATGGCCTCGTCCAGGCAGCGCTCGGATTCTGGGCCAATCATGGGAATCTCTCCCCGCGCTAGGCGAGGTTTCCCCATCTCCACCGAGATCGTGGCCGCACGACCATTCTCCCCAGTGGTCAAGCCACAAGTCAAGAGACCGGCACCGGTTTCAATACGGAGAATCCCCTTTTGGTGCGCGGGATCTCGGTCATGAAGGAACTTGGCCACGCAGCGGAGGCCGTTGCCACACATCTCGGCCTCGCTTCCATCCGAATTGAGGATGAGCATCCGGGCGTCGGAGTCGGCTCTCGTTGGGGGAAGGATGAGAAGCACTCCATCCGCTCCAATTCCCACGCGGCGGTCGCACAACGCCGTCGCCACCGAGGGATCGCGGAGAGAACCAGGTGGGTTACCTTCCCGGAGGTCGAAGATGATGAAGTCGTTTCCAAGACCGTGGTACTTGGCGAAGCGACGCGCTGGCACGGAGAATCACCTCGAACGACGAGCTATGGATTCGATGGCGTGGGAGCCGGAGGCGCTTCAGGAGTCGGTGTTGGCGAAGGAGCGGGAGGCTCGGGCCTTGCCGGTCGCGGTCTTGGTCCTGGAGCCGGCGCGGCCGCGGGCGGCGTGGTTGCCGGAGGCGCGGCGGCGGGCGGGGTAGGTGGCGCGGGTGGCGTTGGTGCGGCGGTCGGCGCCGCCGTCGGGTCCGCGGTAGCAGCTGCGCCGCCGTCCGTTGGTGGTTGTGCTTCCCCGTTGGCGGGTTTTGCTTCGCCTGCGGCCGCTCCCGCATCCGCTGCTTGAGCCTCGGTCTTCTTCCGGGCCTCTTCCTCGGCTGCGGCCTGGGCCCGAGCCTGGGCGCTATACGCTTTCAAGCCTTCGGAACCTCGAATGCTCGAGAAATAGGCGAGGGTCACTGACGTCAACATGAAGACCACCGCGCCGATCGCGGTGAGTCGCGTGAGGAAGTTCCCCGCTCCGGACCCGCCAAAAACCGTCTGGGAGCCGCCGCCGCCGAAGGTGAGCCCCATTCCACCCCCTTTTCCGGCCTGGAGCAGAACTACCAGGATCAAGAAAAGGCAAACCAAGACGTGGAGTATCGTTACCAACGTGACCATGACCGCGGATTCCTACCGCAAAACCGTCGTCGTGGCAAGCTATCCCTTTGGACGACAGGCCTTGACAATAGCCGTGAATGACTCGGCCTTGAGTGACGCCCCTCCGACCAGGGCTCCATCGATGTTCGCTTGGGCCATCAGTTCAGCGGCGTTCTCGGGCTTGACGGAGCCACCGTACTGGATCCGCGTCGATTCAGCAGCGCCGCCCCAGCGCTCGCGGAGCCTTTCGCGAATGAACCGATGCACCTCTTCGGCCTGGGCCGGGGTAGCCGTGCGCCCGGTGCCGATGGCCCACACCGGCTCGTACGCGATCACCACGGGTGAGGCGTCCGCAGCAGGAATGTCGGACAGGGCGCCTTCGAGCTGCGCCGCCACTCGACCGAAAGTTTCTCCGGCATCTCGCTCCTTCTCTGTTTCCCCGACACACGCTATCGGGACCAGGCCAGCGCGAAGCACGGCTCGCACCTTGAGCCCCACGGCGGCATCGAGCTCGCCGAAGAGCTGGCGGCGCTCCGAATGCCCCACGATGACGTGCGAGCATCCGACATCCTTGAGCAACGAGACGGAGACCTCGCCGGTGAACGCGCCCTGGTCCTCCCAAAAGCAGTCTTGCGCGCAGAGCCTAATCTGCGTGCCCTCGATTCGCTTGGCGACTGGATGAAGGGACGTGAACACAGGGGCGACGCCGAACTCGACGTCTCGAACCATGGCCAGCTGGTTCTTGAGCTCCGTGACCATCGCCAGGGATTCAGCCACCGTCTTGTGCATTTTCCAATTACCGACGACAAGAGGAATGCGGGACATGACGGGAAGTTAAATCAGCTCGCCGCCCAGCGCACCTCAAAAGCACACGCCTCTGCTCCGTTCGCCTCGCATGCGCCGTGTGCGGAGGTCACGGAAGTCGCCCCGGCCAGCTCGGCGATTCGCTCGAAGGAGCCTTCGATAAGGGAACAGACGAGGGGTTCCCTCGGGGTGTCGGCAATCGTCAGCACTGCTCCTTCCCTGGATGCTTCCACGGTCACCAGGCCCCAGCTATGGTACCTCGTCCAGAACACCGTCGTGGCGCCCAGGACCTCCGCGGGAGAGAGCGAGGTGAGATCGGCCCCAAAAAAACGGTTGAACGTGGCGGTCATGGCGGCGCGGCCGAGTTCCCTCGCGACCTTGCGTGGATCCCGAACCCCGGCCGGCACGGCATGGAGCAGCGCGATGAGCCGCTCCACGGGATACCAGCCCATGGGTGCCACAGTGGGACGAAGTACCTCGGAGAGCCTGGGATCCTGCTCGCATGCTCGCCGGACCCAAGCGGAACCCAGGCGATTGCCCAGGATCTTGTAGGCCACGCGGAAGAGCGCCCCACGGGTATTGCCAGCGCTTGATTCCGGGAGCAGTGGCTCGTCGGTGAGCGCGATGGGACGAGTGAGTCGCCGCGTGCTGTGCCGTAGCTCGTTCCCAGGCGAGAACGGCGACGAGGAATCCCGCGCCGGAGCGGCCGGCGTGCCGGAGTCCATTTCACGGAGGGCATGGCCGAGCGCATGGGCGAACTCCTGCGCGCTCCCATGCCGGTCTAAAGGACTTGGAGAGAGGGCGCGTGCAATGACGCGGTCGACCGCTTGGGGGAGATCTCCACGGAGCGACGACGGAGCCGCCGGCCTATCCTGGAGCTGCCTTCTCACGACCTTGGCGATATCGCCCCCACCGAACGGCGCCAGGCCTGTGAGGACCATGTACGCCGTTGCCGCTAGCCCGTACACATCGGTCGCGGCGCATTCTACTCCAGCCGTAAACGACTCTGGGGCCGCAAATCCGGGGGTCCCTGCCGCCTCGGCCGCGGTCCCTTGGCGTTTCGCCACGCCCACGTCGACGAGGACCGCCCGATCGCGGACGCGGTCGAGGAGAATGTTGGCCGGCTTCACGTCGCGATGCACGGCTCCGGCTCGGTGCATGGCATCCAGTGCACCAGCGACCTGCAGCACGATCGCGCCAACCAAGTCCACAGGAAGCGGTTCCCCGGCCTCATCGGCACGCGCGAGGATCTCCGAGAGGGCCTCTCCTTCCACGAGCTCCATCACGAAGTAGACGTCGTCCCCTTGGGTTCCGAAGGCGTGGACTTGCACGAGGTTTTCGTGGCGCAGCGCCGCGAGCATTGCCGCTTCCTGGCGAAATCGGCTGACCAGCTCCGCATCCCTCGCGAGGTCGGGCCGGAGCACCTTCACGGCGACGGGGCGACCCAACCCAAGATCTTCTGCCCGGTAGACCACTCCCATGGCTCCGCGACTGATCTCGTGGAGCACCTGGTACATGCCTCCCAGGGTCGTGCCGGGTGGGAGGATGTCGCTCGCCCCATACTTGGTATCCGCGCCGCTGTGCGGCCCCTCGAGGGGCGCCCCTCGCTCGAGGAAGCTTACGGCAACCCGGCCGCGCTTCGCCTGCTTGAGCGCTGCCGTAGCGCGGCCGAGCGCCTCTTCTGGGGCCGTTTCGTCGCACGCCATGTGGGTTGCGCCCAGGGTAACTCGGGTGGCGATGTCCATTCCGTGGTGCTTGAGGGGCGCGCGCCGGACGTTTTCCTTGACTCCTTCGAGCACTGAGCGGGCTTCGTCCTCCACGACACCGACGAGCATGATGCCAAGCTCGTCTCCAGCAATGCGCCCGAGGAGATCCTGCGGCCGCAGGGAAGCCCGCACGATGCCCGCGACGTGGGCGAGGAGCTCGTCTCCAGCGACGTGGCCATGCCGCTCGTTGACTTGGCGAAGCTGATCGAAGTCCAGGACGGCGACCGCGAGGACCTCTCCCGTGCGACGGGCGCGCTCCATCTCGGCAGCCATGGACTCCTCGAGCGCAGCGCGGGTCCAAATACCGAGGAGTGGATCCAAGAGCGAGGTCTCGCGCAGGCGGTCGTGCTCGATTGCCAGGCGGTCGTGTGCAGATCGCCATGCCATCTCGATGGCCACCCGACGGGCGAGCGCGCGCAAGGTGTCCCGCTCCTCTGCAGAAAACCGATGCGGCGTGTCTGTGACGAGACACAAGGCCCCGAGGGACTGCGCGCCCGGTGCGTCGAGGGACGCGGCGAGGAACGAGCGCGTCACGCCTCCCTCCACAACCGGGGAGGGACTCTGGCCTGCCCCTTCCACGGCGATGAGCGTGGTACCACACGTGACCGCCAGGTCGCACCGCCAGAGCAGGAGCGCCTGATCTTCGGGACGGGTCAGGGGGCGACGGGTCTTGGGCCAGCGGTCTTCGTGGGGAGGGCCCCAGAGCACGCCGTCAGAGGCGCGGAACGCCAGGACCACGCGGTCGATGAAGTTCTTGAGCGTGGCCTCGACGTCTCCAGACAAGAGCGACAGCTCGAAAAGCTCGCGGAGCCTCGACGCTTGACGGGTTGGAGGCTCTTCATCATGGTCATGCGCGCATGCGGCGAGAAGCCCGTCAATTCCAAGTGGCTTGAGGAGGACTCCGTCGACATCCAGCTCCCGCAGGGAGGGTGTGATCTCCTCCTCATGGACCAGGGCATAGACGCCGGGCAGCTGGCCGAGATACGCGTCCCTTATGCGCCGCAAGAACCACGCGCCGTCACGTCTCGGAGTGGTCAGCGCGGTGAGCACGACTCGTGGAGCCTCCGCGGCGAAAGCCCGCCAGCCCGCCTCCGCGTCGGACACCACGCGACAATACACCCCAGCCGCCCTGAGCACCTGGTCGATGAGGGTGGCGCTCGTGGAATCGGGCTCAATAACGAGAACGCTCTGCGCACGCATGAGCGTATCAAGAGGTTAGCATGAACGAGAGAGCCAAGGTTACAGGCTAGGGCGGTTGGGGGGAACGCGTACCGATCGGGCGCTCCACTCGTGGCTGCTATGGCCTTTCCAGCGCGGCGATTCCTGGGAGCAACTTTCCTTCGACGAACTCGAGCGATGCGCCACCGCCCGTGGAGACGTGGCTGATCTTCTCGGTGACACCGGCCTGCTCGATGGCCGACACGCTGTCTCCACCGCCGACCACCGACAAGGCGCGTGGATTTCCAGCGAGGGCACGAGCCACGGAAAAGGTCCCAGCTGCAAACTGGGGCTTCTCGAACATGCCCATGGGGCCGTTCCAAAACACGGTTCGCGCCCGGGCGATCTCATCACCGAAAGCGGCCGCCGTCTTAGGCCCGATGTCTAGGGACATGGCGTCTGCCGGGAATTCGTCCACCGACACCGCGCGCGCCTGCATGTCCTCTGGAGAGCTGGCGGCGACCGCGTCGATGGGCAAGAGGATCCCGACTCCGCGATCCTGCGCTTTCTTGAGGAAGGCTCGTGCGAGCGGAAGCTTGTCCTGCTCAATCTTGCTCTTCCCGAGCGGCTTTCCCTGCGCCGCGAGGAATGTACTCGCCATGGCTCCGCCGACGAGCATCTTGTCTACCCTCGCGGCCAGGGACTCGAGCACCCCAATCTTGTCCGAGACTTTTGCTCCGCCGATGACTGCGAGGTACGGCCGCTCGACGCTCCCAAGGAGGCGAGAAAGGAATTCGATTTCCTTGAGCATGAGGAACCCCGCTCCCTTTTCCGGCACGTGCTTGATCATGCCGACCGTTGACGCGTGGGCGCGATGGGCAGTTCCAAATGCATCGTTGATGTACACGTCCGCGTAGCTCGCGAGCTGGCGCGCGAACTGGTCGTCGTTGGCCTCTTCTCCCGCATGGAATCGCAGGTTTTCGAGGAGCGCCACCTGACCCTCGCGGAGGTCAGCGACCACCTTGCGCGCACCGTCTCCGACCGGCTCGTCGGTGAGTAGCACTTCGTCGCCAAGGAGCTCGGCCAGCCTCGTGCCGACAGGCTCCAAGGACTGGGATGGGTCGGGACCCTTGGGGCGCCCCAAGTGGGACGCGACCACCACGCGCGCCCCCTGATCCCGAAGGTGCAAGATCGTCGGGAGCGACGCCCGGATGCGCGCGTCGTCGGCAATACCTCGTGCCGGGGTCAATGGCACGTTGAAATCGACGCGCAAGAAAACGCGTTTTCCCTCGACGGGGATGTCCTTCACGCTGCGGATAGGCACGGTCACCTCGCTTTGGTTCTGGTCAGAGCCTCGCGGCCACGAATTTCGTGAGGTCGTAGAGGCGCTGTGCGTACCCGCGCTCGTTGTCGTACCAGGCGATAACCTTCACCGTGTCGCCGAGAACCATGGTTGACGGCAGGTCGACCGACGCCGAGTGGAGGTCGCCATTGAAGTCCGTGGAGACGAGCTCCTCCTCGATGGCGGCGAGGATACCCTTGAGCGGGCCCT
Organism: Deltaproteobacteria bacterium; assembly: GCA_016210055.1. Classification (GTDB taxonomy): domain Bacteria; phylum Myxococcota_A; class Polyangia; order Haliangiales; family SHYZ01; genus JACQUZ01. Next base: position 81,559 of record JACQUZ010000011.1, read on the forward strand.
CGGCCGCCTTCTTGAATGCGTCGTTTACGGACTCCTTGGTTACCGGCTTCTCCACGCGAACGGTCAAGTCCACCACCGACACGTTCGGCGTGGGAACACGAATCGCCAAGCCGTCGAGCTTGCCGGCAAGCTCTGGGAGCACCTCTTTGAGTGCCCGGGCAGCGCCAGTCGTTGTGATGATCATGTTCTCCGAGGCCGCGCGCGCGCGCCGCAGGTCCTCATGGGGAAGGTCGAGCACCCGCTGATCATTGGTGAAGGAGTGCACGGTGGTCATGAGCCCGCGCAGGATGCCGAAGTTGTCGTTGACCACCTTGGCCACCGGCGCGAGGCAGTTCGTGGTGCACGAGGCGTTCGAGATGATGTGGTGCTTCTGCGGGTCGTACTTCTCGAGGTTGATCCCGCAGGCGAGCGTGACGTCGGGGCTCTTGGCAGGCGCGCTGATAAGGACCTTCCTTGCTCCCGCCTGGAGGTGCTTCTCGGCGCCAGCGCGGGCAGTGAACCGACCCGTCGACTCGATCACGATATCGACGCCATGTTGCTTCCACGGGAGCTTGGACGGATCGGTCTCCCGGGTGATTGTGACATGGGCGCCATTAATGATGAGCGCATCTGGGCCCGCGGTCTCCACCGATCCCTTAAACCGGCCGTGGACGGTGTCGTACTTGAGGAGGTGGGCGAGTTGCCGGGCGTCCGTCAGGTCGTTGATGATGACCACGTCGAACGCACCCTTATCTTCGACGAGCGCGCGCATGAAGCAACGTCCGACGCGCCCTAAACCGTTGATGCCGATCCTTGCCTTGGACATGTGGGCTCTCCTCTGGAATGGCGAGGCCCCGATGGTATGCGCGGCATGCGAAGTCGTCAACCGAACAGCGCTGGGAGAAGCTCTCGGACGGGGAGGGAAAGCGGGGGGACTACCGGCGTTCTTCGCGATGAAGTTCCGTATCGCTGGCGAGATCAGACGTGACGTGAGAGATCAGCTCGGTGGCAAGCCCAACAATCTGCCGCGACTCAAACCCCTGGGACTTTAATTCTTTGAAAATTGACTTGGCGAGGATCTTGATCGCCTTGTCCCTTTCGGACCCTTTCGGACCGATGATTTCTTGCATGTTGATCTGGGCCATCCCATCCGCCTCCACGCGGCGACAAGCGCGTTTGCAGTCACTGTGCCATCGGGTAAAGTGTCGGAATCGCTTAGCGACACGCCCCTTCCGCGCATGTGATTTCGCAGCGGTACTGCGTAGCGGAGAATTGGTGCGTAACCTCGTTCGCAGGGTCAGATCTTGTCCTATCCACGTGTAGTCAAAGCGGAAATTTTTCTTGGCCTCGAGGAGATGGCGCTTGCACAGAAGGGTGAAGTGGACCTTCGTGAGCTCGCAGCCCGCGCCCTTGCACTTCACCGCGAGGACATCCATGCGGTCGTGGTGGCACGGCGTTCCTTGGATGCGCGAAAGGGGCGCCCGATGGGATACCGGCTGCGGCTCGACGTCCATGTGGGTGGGGTTGTGGCCACGACACGCCAGCGACCGAAGCCCGAGCCGGTGAAGAAGCCCATGCGCGTGGTCGTGGCCGGAAGTGGCCCGGCAGGTACTTTTGCCGCGTTGCGCTTGGCCGAGGCTGGGGTGCGCGTCACTCTCGCCGAGCTCGGAAAGGACGTCAGGTCGCGCCGCCATGACCTGGCCGCGCTCGTCCGGAGAGGCCAGCTCGACCCGACGTCGAACTACTGCTTCGGCGAGGGAGGAGCCGGTACCTTCTCGGACGGAAAGCTCTACACGCGTGCCAAGGATCGGGCGAGGGTGAACGAGGTTCTGGAGATACTCGTCGAGCATGGGGCCGATCCATCGATCCAGGTTGAGAGCCGGCCCCACATTGGCTCGAACAAGTTACCAGTCCTTCTGGCGGCGATGAGCGCGCACCTCGAGTCCCTGGGGGTCGAATACCACTGGTCCGACCCCGTCGTCGGATTTCGTGGTGACGGCGGGCGAGTCACGGTCTCCAAGCTCCGGTCCGGGCTGGAGATCCCGTGCGATCGCCTCGTGCTCGCGGTGGGTCACAGCGCGCGGAGCACGTACGAGTGGCTGTTGGAGATGGGCGTCGCCGCTGCCTCCAAGCCCTTCGCCATTGGGGCCCGCGTGGAGCACCCACAGCCCTTGATCGACCGCATCCAGTACGGCGCCATGCATGGGCATCCCCTGCTTCCTTCGGCCTTCTATCACGTGACGGCGTCGGTGCGCGTGGGAGGCAACGAGAGGGGCGTGTACTCCTTCTGCATGTGCCCCGGGGGATGGATCGTCGACAGCTCGACGGAGCACGGCCGCTTGGCAACCAATGGGATGAGCCTCAAGCGGCGTGACTCCCCCTTTGCGAACGCGGCGCTGGTCGTCACCGTGGAACCGGGCGACGTGGCGGCGTGGGGGAGGAGCGCCGAAGACCCTCTCGCTGGGGTCGCGTTCCAGCGTGCCGTCGAAGAGCGCGCGTATGAGCTCGGGGGAGGTGGGTTCGTCGCGCCTGCTCAAAATCTCCTCGATTTCTTGAAGGGACGAGCGACGACGACGCCAGGGCGTTCGAGCTACCGGCCGCGCGTCGTCGGAGCTGACCTGGCAGAGGCGCTCCCCGATCTCGTGACCCATGCGCTGCGCGCGGCTATCCCCCGGATGGACAAGACCATGTGGGGGTTCAAGACGTCCGAAGCCCAGCTCGTCGGCGTGGAGACCCGGACCAGCTCTCCGCTGCGGATTCTTCGAGACTCGGTGACCTACGAGTCGCTCAGCCACAAGGGGCTCTTTCCTTGTGGAGAAGGGGCTGGTTATGCGGGCGGGATCGTTTCTGCGGCGATCGATGGTCTTGCGGTCGCGGACGCGATTCTCAGAGGTACCTAGCTCTTACTGACACACCCCGTCCACGCACGTTCCCTTGCAGCACGTGCCTGCGCACAAGGAGGTTGTGCCCGACGGGCAGCAGGTGCCGCCTACGCACGTAGAACCACCGCCACACGCGGTTCCGCATGCACCGCAGTGGGACGAAGATGAAGCAAGGTTGACGCAGCTTCCGTCGCACTCGACTTGGCCAGCGGGGCAGCTCCTGGCGCAGCAGCGGAAGCCGATGTTGGACAGGGTGAGGTCCTTGTCCGCGACTGAGAACTCGAAATCGCAGGTCAGGCCGCCGGCATGGTTGTCAAACGACCCGCCGCGCAAGGTGTACACAGCCCCGCCACCGGCGCACCGTGGGTCGTCGGTCCATTCCTTCATGTTGCCAGAGAGATCCGCGACTCCGTCGGTGCTCGTGCAAGCGGGGAGAGAGCCCGTGGCGATCGCCCAGTCCTCGTTCTCAAAGGTGCTGGTGAGCGGGTCGTAGTCGGACCCGTTGCACCAGAGAGGCTGGTAGGCGTCCCCGTACGGGTACTCGTTGTCCGCCGGGGGCAGGCCGGCGCCTTGGCACGCGCGACCCCACTCGTCGGCAATGATGCCACCGGTGCAGCAACCTCCTGCACAGCCAGTTCGGTAGGCCTTGCAAAGGCGCATCCCGGCGGCACGACACGCGGCCTGCGCTTCATCGTAACTGGCCAGCGCCCAAGGCAGACGGCTGGGCCTCGAGCAAGCGTGGGTCTCGACGAGCCCAGCGCTCCTGTCGGCGGCGTCTGGGCGCGACGCCTCGTAGTTGAATATCACGTACGTTCCGAGCGTTCCGGTCGTGGAAATGGTGGTGACCTCTTGGCGGACTCCCAGGAAACCACCGTAGTCGTAGAACTCGTCGACCTTCCCGTCGCAATCGTCGTCTACCGCGTTGCACGTCTCGTTCGTCGGCGTGGCGCCCGGCTGGGTGATGACACACGACAGCCCATCCTTTGATGAGTTGCACGCGAGGGTGCCAGTCCCACGGCAAGCGCCAATCCTTCTGGCTGTTCCCCAGGTGCCGTCCTCGGCGCATGGGGTGCCCTTGAGTGCAAATGGCTCGTCCACACCGCCGTCGCAGTCATTGTCCCGGCCGTCGCACAGCGTTTCCTCTAGCACCAGGTCACCGTTGGCGTCGACCTGGACTGATGGATCCGAGTAGATGCACTTCCAGCCGCCCGATCCCGTGCATGTCGGCGACGTGTTGGCGCAGGGCCCGCGGGTGGCACAGAGCCCGGCCGGCGGCGTCAAGCCCTCGTCGACCTGCTTGTCGCAGTCGTTGTCCAGGCCGTCGCAGATCTCCTGCCCAGTGGGCGTGCACGCATGCTCGCAGCCGTTGCTCGCGTCGCGATCGGCGTCCACGAAGCCCGTCTTGCACGCGAGGATGGTGCAGCGTCCCTGCGTGCATCCGGCCACCGCGTTGGGGATGCTGCACGGCGTGCATCCGCCGCAGGTCCTCGGATCGTTTTGCTTGTCGAAGATCTCGTCGATCGAACCGTTGCAGTTGTTGTCCAAGTTGTCGCAGGTCTCCGGCTTCGCCTCGACTTGACCCACGCAAGCGAGGAAGCCCGAGATGCACTGCTGGGTCCCCGCCGTGCATTCGCCGGTGTCGGTGCCGCAGCTTTGCCCCACCCCCGCGGCGCCTTCGTCAATGCTCCCATCACAGTCATCGTCCTTGCCGTTGCACGTCTCGCTTCCCACCGGCGTGCACGCGTACTCACAGCCGTTCTCTGGGCTCTTGTCCACGTCATGGAACCCAGGGGCACAGGTTCCCATGGTGCAGAGCCCGAGCATGCAGCGCGCGCCCGCGTTGGGGTACGAGCAGGTTTTTCCGCACGTGCCGCAGTTCTGCGGGTCGCCAGACAAGTCGAACCCCTCATCGGCGGCGCCATCGCAATCGTTGTCCTCACCGTCGCAGGATTCGTTGGCGGAGGTCTTGATGCAGGAATACTCGCATCCGTTGGCCACGTTGCCGTCGAGATCGACGTGCCCGAACTGGCATGAACCCACCTGGCACTTGCCAGTCACGCAGGCAGGCGTCGCGAATGGCACGACGCAGGGCGAGCAGCCGCCGCAATGGTTGACGTCAGTGTTCTTGTCTATCGGGTCGTCGACTAGGCCGTCGCAGTCGTCATCGATGTCGTTGCACGTCTCGGGCGTTGGCCCGACCGATCCCATGCACCGAACGATGCCGAAGTAGCACTCCGTTGTGCCGGCCACGCAGGCGCCCGTATCGGTACCGCAGGTCGTGCCACCGCCGGGATTTCCCTCGTCCACGCTCCCATCGCAGTCGTTGTCGATGCCGTCACAGGCCTCGACGCCGTTGTTGGAAGGGGTGCAGTTGTACTCGCAGCCGGGCACCTCTGGGTTCACGTCGACGTACCCAGCGTCACAAGCCGCGATGGTACACGCTCCGAGGCCGTCGCCGTCGGGATCGACGCAGGCGGCAGTCGCGTGGATGAGCAAGCACCGTTGGCCGCAGCCCCCGCAGTTCTGCACGTCCTTGTCCAACTGGAAATCCTCGTCGATCTTGCCGTTGCAGTCGTTGTCCGCGCGGTCGCACGCTTCCGATCCGCCGTTGGTGGAGATGCAGAAGTACTCGCATCCGTTTTGCGGGTCTCCGTCGAGATCATGGTAGCCTGGGAAGCACTCGCCACGCTCGCACTTGCCCGCGATGCACGCGCCAAAAGCGTGCACGTACCGGCAGACCGAGTTGCACTTGCCGCAGTGGTTCGGGTCGCTCGTGAGGTCGAACTCCTCATCCACCTCGCCGTCACAGTCGTTGTCTGCTTCGTCGCAGATCTCGGCCAAAGAGACGCACGCGTCGAGCGAGTCGCCTGCGTCCCCGGGCCGGGCGTCGGCGCGGCCGGAATCTGACCGAGGGCGCGCGTCACTGGCTTGGACGCTCCCATCGAGGGCTTCCTTGACCGTCAGGCGGTAGGGATCGACGTTGCACGATGCAAGGACGCCAAGGAGGGCGGGGAGCAAGGTCCCCACCTTCTTCCAGCGCCTGAGAACGAGTGCGCCCAAAAGGAGCGCCAGCGCCATCGTGGCACCGGAGCTTCGCCCCCTTCGCGTGCCCACGTCACAGGAGCAGCCGCCTCCGCCTCCACCAGCGAGGACGAGCTCGGAGTTTCCAGGCTGCACGTTCTCGTCGGCGACGCAGGTCCCAATCCCGTTGAAATCTGGCTCGCAGTGGGATGGAGGACTGCTGCTGCACTTGATCGCAAGGCATGGGTCCGGGATGCACTCGCCCGTCGAGAGAACGCAAGTCTCTCCTTGGGGACAGCGGATGCCCGTGCACTGCGGGTAGACGCACTCGCCGATGGCTGGGTTACAGGCCTTCCCCTGCTCGCACTCGATGCGGGCACAGCTGTCCTCGACGCAAGCGCCAGTCGTGGCGTCACAGCGGTAGCCGGTCGTGCACTCCCCGGTGCAGTCGTGGATGCAGTCGCTGTCGAAGCAGATTTCTGAATCCTTGCACTTCCCTGGCGGGCACGGGTCGGGCTCGCAGGTAGCCACGCCACCTGGGCCTGCCACGCAGATGAACCCCTCGACACAGGAGAGTCGTGGATCGAAGCAGTCGACGCAGTCCCCACGGCCGATGCAGCTCTTGCCAAGCGGGCACGTGCTCTGGGTGCACCACTTCTGGCAAGTGCCTCCCCGGAGGGGATCGCAGTGCTCGTCTGCGGCGCACGACACGCCCAGGCAGGGGTCCTGCACGCAGTATTCCGAGGGCGCAGGAGTGTCGGCGATCGGCACGCACTCGAAGCCCCCTGGGCAGGGGAACTCGCAGGGGAACTCGCCTGGGTAGCAGCAGGGAAGGACGCAGCTGCCCTCGTAGCAGATCTCCTCTGGCCTTGGGCACTTCGCAAAGTCGTCTGCCTTTCCATCGCAATCGTCGTCGAGGCCGTTGCAGATTTCGGGCTGGGGACCCTTGTAACCCTGGCACGTCAGCTTTCCGTCGACACACTCCGCTTGGCCGAGGTCACACTCACCGGTGTCCGCCTGTGCCTCGAACCCTGGCGCTACGCAGCGTTCTCCCACGCCAGGCAGGATCGGCTCGTCGATGAATCCGTCGCAGTCGTTATCGAGCCCGTCGCAGACCTCCGGCGTCCCCGTCTGACTCGCCCCGCACTTGAGGGCACCGTCCACGCATTCCCACAAGCCAGGGAGGCAGACTCCCACGGCTGGGGAGCACGTGGTCCCCACGTAGGGGAGCGGTTCCTCATCGACGAGACCATCGCAGTCGTCGTCGATGCCGTTGCAGACCTCGGTCCCAGGCGTGCCCTGGGGAGCCGTGCAGGTCGTTCCCAGTCCGTCCGGCGCGCATGCCAACTTGCCGGTGAAGCGACACGCGCCTTTCATGCCGTTGTCGCAGGTCGAGCCGATACCTGGGAAATCCTCGTCTGCCTGGCCGTCACAGTCGTCGTCGCGGCCGTCGCACTTCTCCGCCGTGGGGCCGATTGCCCCCGTGCACTGGAGGGCGCACGCGGGTGCCGGGGCGCATGTCAGGATGCCGAGTTGGCACTCGCCCGTGTCTGTCGTTACCACCCCACCGCCCGGTAGGTCGCCACACGAGCTGCCGAGCAGCGGATCTGACTCGTCGGTCAAGCCATCGCAGTCATTGTCCAGGCAATCACAGGTCTCCTGCCTTGGCCCGGTCGCGCCCACGCACTTGGGGACCCCGTCCACGCAGCGGAGCGTCCCCGGCACGCATTCGCCCGTATCGGTCCCGCATGGGCCGTTGAAGCCGGCGATGTTGTCATCGATGACGCCATTGCAGTCGTTGTCGATGTTGTCGCACGCCTCGGGCTGGGGATCCCGTTCTCCCTGGCAGATGAGCCGTCCGCCGACGCATGCGGTCGTGCCAGCGCGGCAGTACCCAATGAACGGTGGCGTGCCGCAGCTCGAGCCAAGGGCCGGATCCGACTCGTCAATCAACCCGTCGCAGTCGTTGTCCACGCCATCGCAGACCTCCTGCCCCGAGCCTTCGTCCACCTGGCCGTCGCAGTCGTCATCGATGCGGTTGCACGCGATTTCGGCCTGCGGACCCACGTCACCAATGCAGGTGCCCCATGCTCCGGCGGTGCACGTCTGGTTGCCGACTTGGCACGCACCCGTACAGCTGCCCGTGGCCACGTTGCAGCCGGTCCCGAACTCGTAACACGGTCGATTGATCGAATCGATGATGGAGTCACAGTCATCGTCGATGTTGTTGCAGGTTTCGGCGGTAGGCCCCTTGCCGCCGGTGCAGATGAGCCTGCCTGCCACGCACTCGGTCTTGCCGTACTCACACGCTCCGACGTCCACCCCGCAATCCATGGGCGTGATGCCTTCGTCGACTTGGCCGTCGCAATCATCGTCGCGGTTGTTGCAGACCTCCGGCTGGGGCGTGCACGGGATGCAAGAAATGCCGTCGTCGATGAGGCCATTGCAGTTGTCATCGATGCCGTTGCATACCTCAGGGGACGGACTACCGGGGGTCGCAGTGCACTCGGTTCCCGTCCCATCGATCCTGCAGATTCGGGTCCCCGCTGCGGCGCAGGCACCCTGGCCAGCGGTGCACAGGCTGCCCTTTTCCGGGAAGTCCTCATCGACGAGTCCGTCGCAGTCATCGTCGAGCTCATTGCACGATTCGGTGCGGATCGACCTGGCCACGATTTCGGCGAGCGCCGCCGCGATTTCCTCCTGGCTGGTCACTACGTAGGCCGAGCCCGTTCCCCCGGCCCCGGCGATGGCGTCGAGCTGGACTTTCGTCGGGCAGTTGGGATTGGAGGGCGGACACACGGCCAGCGCGATGACGTAAGTCTTGACGTCGACCGTGACGGTGGTCCCATCGTTGCGCGTGATCGAGATGTTGCGCAGGGCGGCTGCCGATGCGACGGGATCGCCAAGGCACGTCTCTTCGCCGTCCGTAAGGAGAATGACGGAGTACTCGCGGCATGGCGTGGCCGTGTCTTCCTTGAGCGGAGCGGTGACGCCTGTCGTGAGGTAGGTCTTCATGTCGGACAGGCTCGCGGCGATGGGCGTCGGTCCCACCGCCCGGAGCTCGCGGTCGGTGCTGCTTCGCTCGTGGTTGTCGATCCACGACACGAGCGCGTCGTAGTTGTCGTCGAGCGCGGTGCTGGGGAAGCCCACCAGCACCTCACCGCCCGCATTCACGCAGGTGTTGGAGCTGCCCACTCGATAGGCCCCCACGTAGTTGATGCACTGGCTGTCTGTATCTGGATTGGGGGCAAAGCAGTCGACCGTTACGCCGCTCGCGACGAGGCTCAAGTCCCCCTCGCACGTCTGGTCGACCTTCTTGAGAGCGCATATTGGCGAAGGGCCTCCTGGTCCGCAGCTGCTCGTGCTGCAGGTGAAGGTCGCGCTGCACTCGTCGTAGCTCGTGTCGGAATCGCACGAGGAGAAGCAGTTCTGGCAGGTCTTGGCGCCGCTTGGGGTGGCAAGGCATCGGAGCGGGGCGGTACAGTTGGCGTCGCTGTTGCAGCTATTCCCCCCGGTGATCTGCTTGAACCGCGCCATGGCGAGCTCTACTTCACCGAACGCGGCCAAGACGTTCCTCAGTGCTCCCTTGGCGGCATGCATTCGGCTGTCGTCAAACAACCCATCGCCGTCCATGTCACAGCCCTTGTGCTCGTCAGAGCCATCGCCGTGCGTGGATAGCCCGTCCACGAACGTGCACTTGCTTGCAATGCACTCGGTACCAAGGGGGCAAACACACTTGGTCCCGGTTGGGGTTGCCCGGCAGTCCAGGCCGCCGGTACAGGATGAGCAGCGACCGTTGGAACCACAGGAGGTCCCAGCGTTGCACGCACACGCGCCGCTCGTGCACGTTGTCCCCGAGGGGCATTGGGCGTTCGTCGTGCACTGCGCGCCGCAGGCTGCGCCTTGCGCGCACGAAGGAGGCGAAGTCGCGTTGCACGACAGGCTGGTTTCCCCGAGCGTCCGGATCTCCGGGGTCAGCGTCATGGACCCCGACGTGTCGACAACGACGACGAAGCGAGGCTTTACGGATCCCGCGCTTGCCGGGGAAACGTAGTGAACGGCGAGAAATCCCACCAACCAAGCGAGGCAAGGTTTACCCATTCCATCCTCCAAGAAGCCAAGCGACCGTTATTTGGCGACGGAAAGCGTCCGTACAAGGGGACGTGCGGAGTACCTAGCGATTCCTACATTGACCGACGAAGTCACCTGCGCTCTAGGGTAGGAGAATTCGCGTGGGGATAGGGCGGGTTGGTTTCGGTGACTCGTCAATGAGTCCTGCAACCAAGGTACGAGCGGCCGCACCAACGAGCGGCAGCAGCGCGATCAACGACCTCGTTGCATGCGATGACTCAGTGCGGCGCGATCGAAAGGACACGGGCAAGCCACGCGGTCTGTGCAGGGGTCATGCGCTCGAAGCGGACTCCAGCCGCATGGGTTCCGTCGTCCCCTTCTGCTGTCCACATGACTCGCGCCCACACTTGGAGGGGCGGGGTCTGCTCGTCCTCGACCCCTTCCACCACGAGGAAGAGCGACAGGTTGAACTGCTCACCGTCTGCGAGTGGGCGGTCGCATTCGAGCGCGGCCCCACCCTCACTGAGGTTGCGCGTGACCGCGGTAAAGTCCGCACGTTGGAGGTGGACCTCGGCGGACAATCGAAGGTCAACTCGAGCGTGCTCGCGGGCGTGATGCTCGCTCATCCGAAGTCCTCATCGACATCGCCCAACTCCTTGGGCGTTTCGGCGCCATCGTCGGTCGCGGCCGCCTCCTCTTCCTGGCGGGCAATTCCTTCTGTGAGATAGCGAAGAAACATCTCCAAGTAGGCACGGGTCTCGCTCGTCAGCCTGTAGAAGCTCGTCCCCACCTGGTATTTCGATTCGCCGAGTTGGGTGCACCAGACGACTCGTGCTCGCACCCGGAGCGGTTCCGAAAACGTTTGCTCGTCGAAAACGAGCGCAAGGTTGAGATCCACATCCCCTCCGAGGGGAAGGGGCGCCTGGGTAAAAAAACACAAGCCACCCCGGGAGACATCGCGCGTCCGGGCAGGGACGAGCGTGTCTCCAAGCGTAACCTCTGCGTCCAGCTCGATTGCATAGCGTGGATGTGCCCTCGACTCATTGGTCATGGATCACCTTGCTGCCCTTGCCATGCGTGGTGGATGAGGCATCTCTGCACGGGAGCGATTCGCCTCATAGTATATCCGGGCGGCCATCATTTCTAGCGCTCCGACGAGCTTTCCGAGCTTCTGCTGCCCGCCGATGATAATCGGCGGAAAGCTGCCGCCAATCGTGGGCTCGCCAGGTTGCTCGCTGGCGGCTTGGCAAGCTCTCGCATCGGCTCGAGGTCGCTCCTCGGCTCACCTGGCTTGTGGCCCTGCAAGAGCTCGCCCAGTCGCATGACTCCCCGCCCTGTGGAAATCCAGGTCGCACTCGCGCCTATAGCGAGCGCTCGTCCACCGACCGTTGCGACGAGTTGCCATTCGTCCTGCCTGATCGATTTTTGCAGCCCGTCGGATGAAAGCCGGTAGAACGTCCCCTCGGGCGACGCGGCGATGGTCCAGTCCGCGCGTGGATCGATGACTCGCCATCCTGATGGCGTTCGAGCCCACATTCCCGACGCCGCGACGATCACGACCCGCCTGCCGGATACCGCGAGACCATGTACGGGCGCCTCGGGCAACGCGGCAACGGGCTGAAATTGGAAGCCCCCGTCCTTGCTCAGGAGCAAGAACCCACCGTCGGTCCCCCAAAGTGAATCGCCGGCGCTCGCGACCGCATCGAGGTGGAGCCTCGAACGAATCGCGGGAGGACTCTTAGGACCTGGCACCGCCATGAGGCCTCGGGCAGTACTAGCGACAAGGTCGCGCCCGAGGAAGGCGAGCGAGTGAATCCTGGTGAGGACGGGGAACGGAACCCGGTGCCAGGAATAGCCCCCGTCGTGGGTGAGCAGAAGTCTTGACCCGTCGGTCGCCGCAACGAGATCGGGGTCATGGGCCGAAGCGGCTACGGAGGTGCCTACAATCCAAGAGAGAGCGAGGACGGCGAGTCCCATGAGCGCATGCCTCCAAGCACGATCGGGGTTTTGGTGGCTGAACATTCGTTCTCTGCTATCCTCACAAGGAGACGATGACGGACCATCGATTCACTCGAAACGCCCAGACCGTGCTCGAAAGCCGTTACCTGATGCGCACCGGTGATGGGAACGTTATCGAGTCCCCCGACCAGATGTTCCGGCGCGTCGCGCGGGCCGTGGCTGCCCCGGACGCGAATCATGGGAAAGATCCCCGCATCGCGGAGGAACGCTTTTTCGCCAGAATGGAGAGGCTGGAGCTGCTTCCAAATTCCCCTGCGTTGATGAACGCCGGACGTCCTCTCGGGCAGCTCGCCGCCTGCTTTGTGGTTCCGGTCGGAGACTCGATGGCAGAGATCTTCGATGCGGTCAAGTGGGCGGCCCAGATCCAGATGACCGGTGGGGGAACGGGGTTTTCCTTTTCGCGCTTGCGGCCGGCCGGCGACTTGGTCTCCTCGACTGGGAGGCGCGCCTCGGGTCCCCTGGCGTTCATGGACGTGTTCGACTGTGCCACCGACGCGGTGAGGCAGGGCGGGACGCGGCGCGGCGCGAACATGGGCGTGCTCCGCGTGGATCACCCCGACGTCCTCGAATTCATCGCCGCCAAGCTGAATCCAGGGCGCCTGCGCAACTTCAATGTCTCGGTAGGGTTGACCGATGCCTTCATGGCAGCGGTGGAGGACGGAACGGACTACCCGCTCGTGAACCCGCGCACGCACGCGGAGGTTCGACGCCTGGACGCTCGGAGGGTGTTTGACCTGATGGCGAGAGTCGCCTGGCGCACGGGCGATCCGGGAGTCATTTTTCTCGACCGGATCAATGCCGCTCATCCGACTCCGGAGCTCGGTTGCATTGAGTGCACCAACCCGTGTGGTGAGCAACCGCTCTTGCCGTTTGAGTCGTGCGTCCTCGCGAGTCTCAACGTGGCCAAGTTTGCCGCGCCGAACGGCCAGATCGATACCCCAGCGTTGCGAGGAGCGGTGTTCGACGCCGTGCATTTCCTCGATAACCTGATCGACGCCAACCGATATCCACTTCGAGAGATTGAGGAGGTTACGCGGGCCAACCGGAAGATCGGCCTTGGCGTGATGGGGCTCGCCGATCTCCTGATTGAAATGGGCATCCCTTACGATTCCGATCGTGCCCTGGAAGTCGCCGGCGAGCTCGCGGCCTTCGTGGAGCGTGAATCTCTCGCCGCTTCTGCCCAGCTCGCCGAGGAACGTGGTCCATTCCCTAGCTTCCCCTCCAGCCGCTGGGCGAAAACGGGCGTTCCACCGCTTCGAAACGCGACCACAACAACAGTCGCGCCCACCGGGACCATCAGCATCATTGCCGGGTGTTCGAGCGGTATCGAGCCCTTGTTCGGCTTGATGTACGTGCGCAGCGTTCTCGATGGTGAGAAGCTCCTCGAGGTTCATCCCCGGTTTCGAAAGATCGCCGAGGAACGTGGTTTTTGGTCGGAGGAACTCGCCACCCAGCTTGCAGCTGCGGGTCGGGCAAGAGGGCTCCCGCAGGTACCGACCGATATTCAGGCGTTGTTCCCCACGGCGCACGACCTCGAGCCAGAGACCCACGTCCGCATGCAGGCGGTGTTTCAGCGGCACGTGCACGCCGCAGTCTCGAAGACGGTGAATTTTCCCGCCTCGGCACGGCCTGAAGACGTGGCCCGGGTGTACAAGCTCGCGTACCAGCTGGGCTGCAAGGGGGTGACCGTGTACCGCGACGGAAGTCGAAGCGGCCAGGTGCTGTCCTTGGGAGCGGAGCCCTTGAACGCACCCTGTGGTGGAGCGCCGGACGCCGATGCTTGCCCCGAGTGCGGCTCGCCCCTGGTAGGAAATCATGGGTGTGCCGCTTGCCCATCGTGCGGCTACTCCCTCTGCGCATAGGAAACTGAGCATGCGCAGCCGTGGCTGCACCCCGCGTGCCTAACCCGGGAACCTCGCGCGTGGCGTGGTTTCAGGTGTTTGGGGTGCAGACAAACCCCCGAGCTGCGAAGAGCCGTCCGGTTCCCGGACGCTTCCCGGACGGACGTCCGCCTACCGGACACCAGGCGCTGACTTGCATGCACGCTTGACTCGCGTTGCCGGCATGGCCCATCGCCGCATGCTATCCTAGCCGCGATGTCCGGTTGCACCGACTGCACCGCCCTGGGAGGCTGCGGCACCAGGAAGGACGAACAGGCGCGGCTCATCGATGAGATCATGCGCACCGTATATCCGACACGGCGTTGGGGGGAACCCGACGATGGAGCCCGACACGGGCGCGGCGTGACTCCAAGGGAAGCCATGCACTTCGCCCGGCAGGCATCTGTGGTCCTCGAGGCTCCCACGTATTATCGGGAAGGAAGCGACGCGGGACTGTGTGACTACGTCTACGTGCTGTGCGTCGGGCGTCCGCCAGGGCTCTTGGAGCTTCGTGAAGCGGATTCACTGGGTTGCGAGTGCGGTCAATGGGCCTTGGAGCGTTACTTGCGGGTCGCGTTCTCTTCGGTGGCCCGAATCGCTGCCGTCCAAGAGGTCGCCTTTGAGATGAAGTTGGCGGACGACCAATACATCATCCAAGAGAAGCCGAGGGGCGGTATCTACGACCCCGTCCTTCTCAGGCGGGCGCAGGCGCTCCTCGGGCTCATCGTGGAATCGAAGGTAGCGTACTTGGATTTTGGGCTCATTGCCCGGCCAGCCCACGGATTTGCTCCAGGAGACTACTTCGATCGCTACGGGCAGCCGCCCGGCCTGGTCAACTTCATGTTCTATCCAGAGCCACCAAGCGCGATCCAAGTGGACGTGATCCCATGCGTTGCCGCATAGCTCTGCCAGCCTTGCTCTTGCTCGTTGTTTTCTTGCTCGATTCCACCTTTGCCACGGGTGGTCCACCTACCGGAAAGCGCTCTACGAGGCCGCGGGCCACGCACGTCTTGATCACGGAAACCCGTTTCCAGGGAGAAGGTGGCCTGTCCGCAATGCTTCCCGCGGGGACACGAGTCGCACTGAGCCGTCCAGCCGCGAGGCCTGCCAAGGGGAAAGTCAGGGTCGTCCTCGCAGAGCCGGTGGAGATTACCGGGCATGTCGACAGCGCTGCCCTTGGCATGAGGATCGCTCGGGAGTCCGAGCTTTTCTCCACGTCGAGGAAAGGAACCGTGTTGGGACGAGCCCGTGAAGGAGCTCTCGTACGCGTGCTTCCAGTCAAGGCGGCAAGTGGACGTGCTCTGGTGGAGGTCCAGGGCGAGGTGTCCCTCGTCGCAGAGGTGGACGCGGACGCGCTCACCGCCGAAGCGCGGGAGCTGCTGGTGGTGGAAATGGCGAACGCGGCGGTGACAACCCCAACCGAGATCCATGCGGCCCCCGACATGCATGAACCGCCCGTTGCCCACCTGGACAAGGGCGCCGGCCTGGTGGTCGTGGAAAAGGACGGCCGAGCGGCGAGAGTGCGAACGGTCGGTGGATTCGTCGTCGAAGGCTGGATCCCTTCTGGGAACGTCACGCTCGGCGAATTGGCCCAGAAGAAGACCACACCGCCGCCGCCCCCGACGCACGAGCTCTTGGTAGATTCGCCGGTCTTTCCGACTGCGGATTCCAAGCGACCTGCGGGAATTTTGCGCGGCGGAACGCTCGTGATTCTGGAGCCCGCGACGGGCGCGCGTTCCCTCGTCAGGGTGACCACGCGGGGGCCCATCGTCGTGGAGGGGTGGGTGCGCCCGGCCGATCTCCGGGCCGTTGAGCCGATATGGAAGGAGGGGGTTCGCTGAGAGGGAAGAAAGGGCGACCGAGGCATGGTGCCGCTCCGAACAAGGGGACAGAGCAGGCTGAGCTCGCGATGCACCGAAGCGCCCGCAAGGGTGAGGATTATCTTGAACGTCTTCTATCTTCGGGACTCGTGTCGGCACCTGGGCAGGAGCTGAATCGGCAGGCGAGGGCTGGGGCGAAACAGAAGAAGCGCTTCTTGCGAGCGTCGCTCGCGGTTGTCATGTTTCTGCTGATAGGGACCGCCACGGGCGTCTCGTACCGCTCGTACCGCAGCTGGAAGACCGACAGCGCGGTCCGCAGGCATCTCTCGGCCGCATCGGTCCACATGACTTCGGGGACACTCGACGGGAGCCGTGCTGCTGCAAGGGAGGCGGAGCGGGCACTCATGCTGCAGCCGAACAACCCCGCCGCGTTGGCCCAGTTGGCATCGGCTCGCGTGCTTGCATGGCTCTTGTACGGCGAGCGGGCGGGCGTGGACATGATCCTCGGGGGCCCCCTTCCAAGGACTGGCCCGAACGACGACGCAGAAAGGCATCTTGCGATTGCCCGGGCGGCGATACCTCTGGCCAGAATCCTCTCGGAGCGCTCGGCACCTCCAGCGCCGAGCACCGTGAATCAGTACTTGCGTGAAGCTCGTCTCGAGATCGATGCGGCGCTCGGCAGGTGGCCAGGAGAGCCGTGGCTCGGCATCCTTTCTGGGCTCGAGCACCAGCTTGCCGGAGATCGCCACGCCGCAAGAAACGACCTCGAAACGCTCCTCAATCGCGGCGCCAAGTCCCCGCTGGCTGCCGCGCTGCTCGGGGACATCCTTAACGATGATGGGGCGCATGAAGACGCCCTCGATGCGCATGAACGTGCGTTGGAGTGGGAGCGGGGACATCCACTGGCCCTTTGTGGCCGAGCGCTCACGCGGATTGACCAGAGGCTGGAGCTCGACAAGGCCCTCGACGACCTCGAAGTGGGCATCCCTGATCAAGCCGGCCCACTGCTCCTGGCTTGCAAGCGGATAGGACTCGGGCTGATTCGGCTCGCTGTCGAGGACCCGCAGAAGGCTGGCCTGGCGCTCGACGAGGCAGAACGGGCACTCGCCATGCAAGCGACGCCGCGCATCCTCGCGCGCTTGGCGCTGGCACGCGTCGCCCAAGGGAAAATCGCGGCCGCGCAGGCGATCTTCGCAGGGCTCAATGGTCACCCGGCGTTTCCCGTCGAGCATCCGTTGCACGCGATCCTAGCTGCCGAGCTCGCTCTAGCACGAGGTGATCCTGGCGAAGCTTCTAGACTCCTGGAAGGCGTTCATGGACTTGTGGCCATGGGTGCCCGAGGGCGTGCACTTCTTGATCAGGGAAGGCCGGCAGCAGCTCTAAGAGAGCTGTCTTTGGTCCTTGGAGCGGCGCCCGGCGACAAGTGGGCCAGCGTCTTCGGTGAGCTATGCAAGGTGCACGTTCGGGCGCCGCGAATCCGGGAGGAATCAGCGCAAGTGGCCCGCGCGCTGGCGCCCCTCAACCAGCTCGCACGCGCGTCGGTTTCCACCTTGCCACGGTTCGCCTTGGGCGAAGCCTACCTTGTGCTCGCGGACCGCCAAGCGGCACGGCGGGAGCTCATGGCTTCGGTAGACGAGAGCAATCCCCTGCGCTACCGCGCGCTCACCCGCTTGGCCGAAATCCTCGTGTCGGAATCAAGTCCCGAGCATTCAGAAGCCATCAAGTGGCTGCGCGAAGCCCTCGCCGTGGCACCGGGATACGCTCCCGCATTGGCCGCGCTCAAGGAACTAGGAGCCCATGCTGGGCCGAACTAGTGGGCGAGTGTTATTTGAGTACCCCATCGACGGCCCCAAGACCCTCGCGGAGAACCGTGATCTCATCGTGAATGAGCGAAACCACCGTGGAGTTCTCGCCCGGCGTTGGGCCACCGTCGATGGTGAGGTCGAGACCGTGGGGCCAGGAAGCCTTCCCGTCTGCTGCATCGATGCAGGCGCGTTCGAGTCCAGGGGGCACGGCGCTGCTCGTGAGCAGCGGCCTTCCGAGCGCGCGCACGAGCGCCTCGCAGATGGGGCTTGCAGGCACTCGAATCCCGACAGTCCGCTGCTTGCTCAAGAGAAGTCGTGGCACCTCACGCGTGGCCTCCAAGACCACCGTGTACGGCCCAGGGAGGATGCGGCGCATGACCCTGTAGGCGAAGTTCGTCACGACGGCATAACGGGCGATGTCGGAGAGATCAGCGCAAATCATGGCCAAGGGCTGCCGTGAATCCATCTGCTTGAGCCGATACACGCGGTCCACCGTCTTGCGCGCGTCGAGGGAACATCCGAGGGCATACACCGTATCCGTCGGATAAAGGGCCACTCCCCCATGGCTTAGCACGTCGGCCGCCATGGAGATCTTGCGCGGCTCCGGATGATCAGGTCGGATGACCAAGTGAAGTGCGCTCACGTGGCTCCCCTTCGCTCCTCGGGGACCCCGGCCACGCGACGTCCCAGCCCCACCACGTACTGCTCGATGGACTCGGCCCTCGAGCCCTTCGGCTTGACGATGGCCACCTTTTCGAAAAGAGCTCGGCAGCGCTTGACCAGGTCTTGAAAAGCCGGACCCTGGAACAGCTTCCCCACGAAGTTCCCGCCGGGCGCAAGGGTCGCTTCGGCTATTTCCAGGGCCCGCTCAAAGAGTGCTTCGGAACGTGCCTGGTCGAGGGACCTGATGCCGCTCGTATCGGGAGCCATGTCCGACAGGACAACGTCAAGTGCGGACTGATTCCCTCGGAGCTCCTCTACCGTCGCGGCGAAGACATCCCCCACGAGAATGCGCGCGCCTGGGATGGTGACTTCAAGTGGCTCGCGGTCAATCCCCACGAGCACACCTTGAGCCCCCACCCTGCCAGAAGCGTATTGAAGCCAGGAGCCTGGGCGACAGCCCAGGTCGAGCACTCGCTGTCCCGGTCGAAGGACGCGGTACCGTTGGTCAATTTCCTCGAGCTTGAACACGGCACGTGCGGCGAAGCCTGCCTTGCGCGCCTTCTCAAAGAAAACGTCGTGACGATGCTTTCGCTCGCGGAGCTTTGACACGGTGATCAGGAAACAGCCCAGCGAGCCATGTAGCTGGCTCGCTGGGTTTGGGTTGCGCGGTGGATGAGTTGGCTATTTCTTGGGCTTGGCAGTTGCGCCAGCCTTGGAAGCCTTCATCGGGTTCTTCGATTTTTCTTCCACAGGCTCGGTGCGTTTCTTCTTGTACATGGTCTTCTTCACCGCCGCCTGCACCAGAACATAACCGTTCTTTGCGCCCGGGATCGCCCCACGGACGAGCACAACGTTTTCGTCACTGAGGACGTCGACGACTTCAAGGTTCTGCACCGTCTTCCGCTCATCCCCCATGTGCCCCGACATCCGCTTCCCCTTGTGGACGCGGCCTGGCGTGAGACGGCAGCCAATCGAGCCACCGTGGCGGAAGAACTCATGGGCGCCATGGGTATTGCGAGAGCCACCCATGTGGTGGCGCTTCATGACACCCTGATAGCCCTTGCCCTTTGATTGACCGATGACATCGACGCAAGTGCCCGGCTTGAACACGTCGGTTGCCTTGATGACTTGGCCAACTTCGTATTTCCCGACCTCGCCATCGGCGAGGCGGATTTCCCGCACCACCTGCATCGGCTTGACCCCAGCCTTGGAAAAATGGCCGGTTTCAGGACGATTCGTCCGCGCGGGCTTTTTTTCTTCGAAACCGATTTGGATAGCCGCGTACTTGTCGTTTTCAAGCGTTCGCTTGGCGACGACGACACAGGGACCGGTCGCAATTACCGTCACCGGGATACGCTCGCCATCCGGGAGAAAAACCTGCGTCATTCCAAGCTTCTTACCGAGAAGCCCCATCCTTGCGGCCATGACCAAGAACTCCTTTACGAGGAAATTGCAGTGAAAATTGAAGCGCTTATACGTACAAGGCTATGTCGGGCCTGTCAAGCGAAACAACCGTCGCGTGTTCGCGACCGTCGCCGCAGCCAGATCCGCTACGGCAATGCCCGCGCTCGCGGCGACTGCCTCGGCGATGTACCCGAGGTACGCCGGCTCATTTCGTTTTCCCCTCATGGGAACGGGTGCTAGGTATGGGCAGTCGGTCTCGATGAGGAGTCGATCGAGCGGCACTTCCCGAATGGCTTCACGGATGGGGTCGGCACTTTTTCCCTTGAACGTCACGATTCCGCTGAAGGAGACGTAGCACCCGGCGGCGACATAGGCCGCGGCGTCTCCTGGCCCTCCCGTGAAGCAATGGATAGCCACTCCTGCTTGCGACGCGCGTTCTTCCACGAGGACCTGCAGGGCAAGAGAATGGGCGTCCCTCACGTGGCAGACGACCGGTTTCCCGAGCTCGAGCGCCATCCGAACCTGTCTCCGAAAGACATCGACCTGAACTTCTCGTGGGGAATGGTCGTAGTGGAAGTCCAACCCCGTTTCGCCGACCGCAACGAACCTCGCGTCTTTCGCCATCTCGAGCAAATTCGGCCAGTCGCTCCCTGCGAAGCGGGCTGCATCGTGCGGGTGGATTCCGACCGTGGCGAGGACGTCTGGCTCCTTGCGTGCCAAGAGGAGCGCGCGCTCAACTTGGTCCAGGCTGGCGCCGGTCCCCACTGCCAGGATCGTTGATACCCCTGCGGTTCGGGCGCGGCGCAATACGTCCTGGCGGTCGGCGTCGAACTCCCTCCCATCAACGTGGGAATGGCTGTCAATTAGCTGCATTGATGCTCGCCTGAGCCCCTGGCAAGGGCTTCCTTGGCGACCGAACGAACAACGTCGTGCCGGGAACGAAGCCCCTTCTCTAGCAGCTTCCTGGCGTAGACGGCGCCTTCGTGGTCGGGGGCAATGGCAAGGAGCGCCGCGGCCGCCTTCATCTTAAATATCCGTGGAAGGAACCAGCGCTTGGTCACGGCATGAAGCGCATGGGCGGCGCGCGGGTCACCGAGCTGATTGAGCGCTTCGATCGCCAAGCAGGACAGCGTGTCGTCGCTCAGGAAGTCGAGGAGTGGTTCGAGCGCCCGCCCGTCTTCCATGCGAGCGAGAGAACAGGCGGCCTCGAACCTTGTCTCCCGTCGGTCGTCATCCAAGAGCTCGGTCAACCAACCGGCTGCGCGGCGATCGCCGATGAGCCCTAGGGCTGCGGCCACGTTTCCCCGTACCTCGGCGTCGCCGTCGCGAACAGCGGACACGAGCGGCTCGAAAGCCCTTTGGCGGTCAATTTCGACGAGGGAAATGGCGGCCTGAAAACGAACGTCAGGCGGGCCATCCAGGAGCGCCCGCGCCAGGGGATCGAATGCCCTGTCGTCGCCAATACGACCCAACGCCACCACGGCGGCCTGCCTGACCTCTCGATTTTCGTCAGTCATGAGCTCGAGGAGCGGGTCCAAGGCGATGGGATCTCCTAGATCCCCGAGCGCGAGCGCGGCCGCGCAGCGGACTTCAAATCGGTCATCGGACAGGATGAGGACGAGTGCTTCGGCTGCACGGGAAGCTGCGTCTCCTTGCTCCGCATCTCCGAGCGCATTGGCGGCGGCGGCGCGGCGGCGGGGATCCCTCGACTTGAGGTCGACGATGGCCGCTTCCAATGCGTGCTGGGAAAGCCCCACCGGCACGGGAGATGAAGAGATGTCCATTCGTGGAAACCTAGTCGTGGATGAAGTGAAAGGCAAGATTGGGGCAGTCCACTCCCATTCGGTCCTCGTGGGTGCCGTCAGTTCGCGGTTCCGCTGCGCACGACCAGGGAATGAATGGCGCGGCGGATTTCCAAGGGGATAGCTTCAAAAAGCACTCCGAACCCCGCCTGTAGGCGAACGGGCGTGTCCCCCTCGATCGGGATCTCGCAGTCCTGCCTCCGCCGCCAGAGCGTCCAACCGAGCGCATCAGCCTGTCCATGCCCTTCAATCGAAAACGTGAACGCCACTCGCGAGAGAAGCGGCAAGGCGGGCCCAGAGATGAATGCTCCGTTCGTGGACAGGTCCCGAATGACAGCTGGGAACTTTTTCCCCACCATGTCCGAGGACACCGCGACCCGCTCGTAGACTCGGGCGAGCTCTGGGTGCAATTGCACGTCCCTTTGGCCGATGACCTCCACCAGAGTCGGGATGTATACGCTCACGCGCGCGGCCTTGCGAAGCTCACACCTGACCGTTGGCATGGAACACCTCTCATATTCTTGCCGTTTATCGCACCTTCGTCCCTGCAGGGACGTCCCGGTCTAGAGCCGAGAGGGCGAGCACTTGCTTGTCTCCAGCCGCCAGAATCATTCCCTGGCTTTCAATCCCTCGGATGACCGCAGGTTTTAGGTTGGCGAGAAAAATCACCTGGCGACCCAGGAGATCCTCTGGCTTGTAGGCCTCGGCGATGCCGGCGACGACTTGGCGGGTTTCGCCACCCATGTCGAGCTGCAACTTGAGCAGCTTGTCAGCCTTGGGAATGTGCTCTGCATGCTTGACGACGGCCGTGCGCAAGTCCAACCTGGCGAATTCCTCGTAGGTAATGGTTCCCGAACCGGCCACGCTTTCAGGCTGCGAAAGTGCGGCCGCGCCCACGGAAGGAGGTGCGGCTTGCGCCTCGGGAGGAATCCAGCGCGACAGGAGCTCTGCCTGCTTGGCCTCATCGATACGCGGGAACAGGGGCGCGCCACGCTGGATCCTGCTGCCAGGCGAGAGCTCCTGATTCCAAGCGGTCGGCCACCGAATCGGCGCGTCGGCCAGGCCGAGCTGCCCGAGGATTTCCCGTGCCTTGCGGGGAATCACGGGTGCCGCGAGCCAGGCAGCCCAAAGGCCGGCCTCGAGAAACGTGTGGACCACGTGATCCAATTCCGATCGGCGGGCGGGATCCTTGGCCAATGTCCAGGGTGCGGCTGCATCGACATAGCGGTTGGCGCCGCGGATGAACTCCCAAATAGCCTCCAGCGCCCGTGATGGGGCGAGCGCCTCGAAATGGCGCTCTGCCTCGTCCCGAGCTCGGATGGCCAGCCCGGCGATCGTCTTGTGTGGCTCCGTTTCGTCCAGAGCCGGCGTCACTCGCGGCACAACACCGCCTACGTATTTTTCGGTCATGGCCAGCGTGCGGTGCAAGAGATTCCCCAGATCGTTGGCCAGATCGCTGTTGTGGCGACCGATGAGCGCCTCGTAGGAGAAGTCCCCGTCGAGCCCGAGCGGGACTTCTCGGAGCAGGAAATAGCGCAGCGAGTCGGGCCCAATGTCCTCGGCGAGGCGATTGGGATCCACCCTCGTCGCAGGGAGCGACTTGGAGATCTTTTGCCCCCGGACCGTCCACCAACCGTGGGCGAGCACGTGCTTGGGGAGCGGCAAGCCGCAAGACATGAGCATCGCAGGCCAGTACACGGCGTGGAACCTGAGGATGTCCTTGCCAATCAGGTGGACTGCAGACGGCCAAAACGTCTTGTACTTCTCGCTGCCCTCGCCGCCCAGGGCCGAGATGTAGTTGGTCAAGGCGTCCACCCAGACGTAGATCACATGCTTCTCGTCGCCAGGGACCGGAATGCCCCACTTGAACGACGTGCGGCTGATCGAAAGATCCCGTAGCCCGGAGCGGATGAACGAGACGATTTCATTCCGCCGCATTTCTGGGAGCACGACCTGGGGATTCTTCTCGTAGTACTCGAGAAGCCGGTCCTGGTACTTGGACATTCGGAAGAAGTATGACGGCTCCTTGACGACCGTCGCTTCAGCTTGGTGGACCGGACAGCGCCGGCCCTCCTCGAGCTGGCCCTCCGTGTAGAATGCCTCGCATCTCTTGCAATACAGGCCCTCGTAGCTGCCGAGGTAGATGTCCCCGGCCGCCTCCATGCGCTTCCACGTTTCGTGAACAACTTTGATGTGTCTTTCATCCGTGGTGCGGATGAAGTCGTCATTCGAGACGTCCAGGCGCTTCCACGTGTCCATGAACCGCACGACGACTTCGTCGGCATGCTGCTTCGGCGTCTTCCCTCGTGCACGAGCTACGTCTTCGATATTTTGTCCATGCTCGTCGGTACCGGTGAGGAACCAGGTCGCGTGGCCTCGGGCGCGGTGGTAGCGCGCGAGCGCATCGGCCGCCACCGTGGTGTAGGCATGCCCGAGATGGGGCACGTCATTCACGTAGTAGATCGGGGTCGTAATATAGAAAGCGCGCATGACGAAGTGTTATGGGTACCCTAGGGTTTCCCGGCCGTCAACGTCCGGCCGCGCCGCTTTCGTCGCGTGACCGGAGGTTTCGATGGGATAAAGTCCCATCGTCGGCACCAGATGAAGGAGCGCGCGGAAATAAAACAGAAGGTCAACCGAGGCCTGGCATGGATCGGACTCGCGAGCACCCTCATCGGCCTGCTGGACATCCTGGCGCAGATCCTCATCCTGCGCTTTTGGGTAAGCCCCTCGGAGCTCGGTATTGCGACTCTGGCCGT
This sequence comes from Deltaproteobacteria bacterium, assembly GCA_016210055.1. Classification (GTDB taxonomy): domain Bacteria; phylum Myxococcota_A; class Polyangia; order Haliangiales; family SHYZ01; genus JACQUZ01. The sequence continues at coordinate 105,664 of JACQUZ010000011.1, forward strand.
GGCGCTGTTCCCAATCCTCGACATGGCGACCGACATGGGGATGTCCTCGGCCGTGATACAGGGGGACGATCACACCGAAGAAAAGATCTGCACGGTTTTCTGGATGAACGTGCTTGTCTCGCTCGTGCTCTTCAGCTCGCTGTGCGTCGGTGGGCCGCTCCTCGGATACGTGCACGGCCACCCAGTCATTGGCAGCATGCTGATTGCGTATGGGAGCAAGATCATCTTCCAGAACGCCTACTTCATTCCGGCCGCCCTGCTCAAGCGCGAGCTCCGATTCAAGGAGCTCTCGGTCATCCGCATCTTCGCGAATATCGCCGAGTTCGTGGCCAAGATCGGCTTTGCGTGGGGTGGTTTCGAGGTTTGGTGCTTTGTCTTCGGACCGCTCGCTCGTTCCGTCGTCACGTGCGTGGGGGTCCAAGCCTGTCACCCCTGGTGCCCCCGGATGGTCCTTCGTCTCAGGGAAGCAGCGAGCTACATGCGGTACGGCCTGAAAACGTCGGCGAGCCAGATCCTTTTTTATTTCTACACGAACGTCGACTACCAGGTCGTCAGCTACTACTTCGGCACTGCGGCGACTGGTTTTTACCGCGCGGCCTACGAGCTCGTGCTCGAGCCAGTGCGCGTGATCTCGCACGTCATCGTCGAGATCGCCTTCCCGACCTTCGCGCGCCTCAGGACCAAGCGATCGCACCTCATCGAGCAATTCATCTCGTTCACGCGCTTGAACTTGGTCGTGGTGGTTCCCTTCTTGACCGTTGTGTTCCTGGGCGCATCAGAGATCCTTCAAGTGCTTTGGGGCGATTCATGGGCTCCCGCCAGCACGGCAGTGCGGGTGCTCTGCTTGGTTGGGGTGCTAAGGGCCTTGAGCTTTGTCGTACCGCCGCTCCTCGACGGGATTGGCTTCCCGACGATTACCCTTTTCTACACCCTCGTCGCCTCGGTCGTCCTTCCGGCGTTGTACATCTTGTTCGCGATTCATTTCGGTCCGCGCGTTGGCTACCTTTCGGTAGCGCTTGCTTGGGCCGTTGGCTACCCAATCGCCTTCTCGGTGCTGTCCTACCTAGCCCTATCCCGGATTGGATTGCCCGCCATGGCGTACTTGCGCCGAGTCATGGGAATCCCAGGATGCACCGCGGTGGCCCTCGGCGTGGGTGCGGTCATCCGATGGGGTACCCGCGGATGGGCGCCGTTGCCGCGGCTTGCCGCCATAGCCGGCGTGACCATGGGGCTAATCGGGGTACTCCTCGCGTATCTCCAGGGAATTAGCCCGCGGGCGGTCGTACGTGCGCTAGGAGAGAAAGGGGGGGCGTCATCAAAGATGCCCGACTCCGAAGAGCCCCAGGACTTGCCGCCGATGGGATAGGGGGAGCTACAAGGCGACCGTGCGCGACATCTCGGCCGCACCGATGCACTCGGCCAGCGCATCGAGAAACGAATCAAGCGTGGAGTCCGAGAGTTCCCCCATGTTGGCGATTTGGAAGAACTTGCCCTGGAGCGGCTGCTTGCAGTCGTAGATCAAGAACCCGCGCGCCTTGAGATCCTCGAAGAGCTGCGAGAAAGCGATCCCGTCGGGAAGGCTCGCGGTAACGACGCTATGGGACTCGCGGCCCGTCTCGGTAAAAAAGTGGAACCCCAGCTCGCGAAGTCCTTCCCGCAGCCGTCGGTTTCGTGCCGTGTAGAGCGCTTGCCTTGAAGGGCCCCGCTGCTCGAGGTATTCGTCGCAGGCCGCTTCTAGCGCAAAGCAGGTATTGACCGCCGGCGTAAACGGCGTTTGGGCACGGCCGTCTGCGTAATGCTTGTACCGCTTCAAGTCGAGATAATAAACCCTCGGCTTGACGCGCGCGATGCGGGGCCAGGCGCGGGGTGCGACACAAGTAAATGAAACGCCCGAGATGCCATGGAGGCACTTGTTTGCGCTCGCCCAACAGACGTCGACGTGATCGCGCACCACGTCGAGATCCTCGGCGCCGAGCGACGAAACCGCATCGACGAGAAGCAGGCAATCCCGTTCTCGGCATAGCGCGCCCACCTCGCGCACCGGGTTGAGAAGCCCGACTGAGGTCTCGTGGTGCACCATGGCCACGACCGCCACATCGGGATGCTGGTCCAATGACGCTCGCACGTCCTCGACACGGACTTGCTCTCCGTAGTCGTACCGAAGATGCACTAGGTCGAGTTCATGGAGCCGGGCGATTTCGGCCAGTCGCTCGCCAAAAGCGCCGTTGTCCACCACGAGGATCTTGCCGTCCTCGGGCACGCAGGAGGCAATGGCTGATTCCATCGCTGCCGTGCCCGAGCCAGCCAGAAGAAGTACCGAGTAGTCGTGCCCGCCGTGAAAAATGCGGCGGAGCTTCCCGGTCAGGCGGATGAACAACTCGCTGAAGGCAGCGTCGCGGTGGCACATGTCCTCGCGGATGAGCGCCCCCTTGACGCGGCTCGAGGTGTTGACCGGCCCAGGATTCAGGAGCACGTAGCCTGGACGTCGACGCATCGGTTATCCTTCTGGCAAGCCGCCCGCAAGGCGGCGTCAAGGTGAGTCACGAGCGTATCGATTTGGCCAGACGTCACGGAAAGAGGCGGCTGGATTCGAATCACGTTGCCGAGGGGACCTGACACTGTGACGATGACTCCCCGCTCGAGGAGATCGGCCTTGATCTGCATGATGAGTCGCTTGTCGAGTGGCTTCTTGGTGTCACGATTCTCCACCAGCTCGACACCGCCCAAGAGCCCCTTGAAGCGGATGTCCCCAACCCATGGGAGATTGCGCTCTGCCACCGCGCCCGTCATGTATCGCCCCATGGCTGCTGCATTCTCGCAGAGTTTCTCCTCGATGATCACGTCGATGAGCGCGCGCCCTGCCGCGCAAGACACCGCATTCCCGGCAGACGTGGGGCTCGTGGCGCCGAAGAACTTCGCCGCGATCTCAGGAGACGCCATGACGCCTCCGAGGCTGCCGACGCCTCCCGAAAGCCCCTTCGCCAAAGCCATGACGTCGGGCTCGAGCCCATAGTGCTCTGCGGCGAACATCGAGCCAGTTCGACCTAAACCTGTTTGGATCTCGTCGAGGAGCAGGAGGAGCCCACGCCGGCGCCGCATGGCGTCGACACGACGCCACCATTTCTCCGGCGGGATAATCCCTCCCACGGCCTGAATCGGCTCGGCGAGAATCGCTCCGACCTCAGGCGCCTCGTCGAGCACTCGCTCGAACTGATCCACGCACTGCGTCTCGCAGTTCGTGGCATGGGGGCACCGATAGCAATACGGAGTGGGCGCCCGGACGAACGTGGGATCGAGAGGTGCCGATGCCGACTTGCGGTACGACTCATTGGCGCAAGCAGAGAGCGCCGTAACCGAAAGCCCGTGGAACGCATTATCCACGCATGCGATGCCAGGCAGGCCAGACGCCTGTCGTACCATCTTGATGGCGAACTCGGTGGACTCGCATCCCCCCGTTGTAAAAAGGGTCTTCTTCAGCGAGCCGGGCGCGATCTCGGCGAGCTTCTTCGCCAATCCAATGGAAGGCTCGGAGGCATGACGTCCAGAGACCTGCGAAACCTTCTGGAGCTGGTCAATGGCGGCGGCAATGACCTTGGGGTGACTATGCCCAGCCTGGTTGACGAAATAGCCCGACGTGAAGTCCATGTACAGCTTGCCGTCCGCGTCCTTCACGTAGATGCCGTGGCCCTCGACGATGGGGAGTGGCTCACCGGCTCCAGTCCAAGGCCTAAGGACATACTCGCTATCGCTTGCTAGCAATTCTTCGTTTGAGGATTGAGGGGCTTCCTTTGTGGGAAGCGCGATTAGGTTGGCTGCCTTGCGGTCAAGCTTTCGGGCGGTGGACTTTGACCAGATGTTCTCCATGCGCTCCCTCTACGCGTGACGTGATGCGGCTGGGCGATATCCGCGAGCCGCACGTCCGCGCGGGAGTAGCAATTCCGATGCCGCCGTTTTATTTGCTCCTGGGTGTCGAAAACTTGTCATCTCCATCCGGAGTGAACCAGGCGGCTGCGTGATATCTGTCACGGCAAAGTGGTTTCGGTTACTTGCCGGGAGTCATCCTGAGCCCTGAATTCAAGTGCTCGCGCGAAACATGTTGGTGGTGACAGAAATTGGACACCCAGTGGTGGCAAGCAGAACATCTCCTCGTGGTTCCCCTTCGCGTTATCGGTAAGCCGCCACACCACGTGGAGAAGGAATGAAAAGCCGTTCCGGCCAATCCACTGGTGGAGTAAACTAATCGTGGGTTTTTCTGTTCGCCGCTCACGTCGTAGTGGGGGTTGATGGTCACCTTGTCGGTACCGGCGACTGGTCCAGCGCAGCATTTCGTTGGCCGAGAGCGTGAGCTCGAGGCACTGGAGGGCGCGTTCCAGGCGAGCAGGCAGGGCTTGGGGGGGGGCTTTTTTGTCTACGGCGAGTCAGGGGTAGGCAAGAGCGCGCTCGTTCGTAGGTTTCTCGAGAGGTTAGTTGTAGAGCACCCTCAGGTTCCCTTGGCCATGGGCCGGTGCTACGAGCGAGATGCAGGCTCGTTTAAGAGCGTCCAGGGTGTCATCGAGGACTTGCAGAGGTACTTGTCGCACCTGCCTGACAAGAAGACCGCACGGCTTCTGCCACGTGGGATCATCCACCTAGCCCATATCTTTCCCGTGCTGAAGCGTGTTCCAGGTGTGACCGAGCGGATGCTCGGGCAGCCTCGCATTGAGAGTCCTCAGGAGCTTAGGTCCCACGCGTTCTCCGCACTGCGCGACTTGCTGTCACGACTAGCGGCGTCCCACTCGGTGGTCATTTATATCGATGACCTCCAGTGGGTCGATGCCGATAGCCTCGCCCTTCTCGAGGAAATCATGCATCCCCCCGAGGCGCCGGCGCTGTTTCTTGTCGCGACGATGAGGACGGCTCCCGAGGCACATCCAGGGGCCGCAAGGCTGTTGACGCTCCTCGGATCGTCGTCAGAACGCGTGCGACAGGAGTACCTGGCGCCGCTTCCGATCGATCAGGCGCAAGAGCTGGCTTCCCTTCTCCTTCGGGGAGAGAACGCGACGACGGACGTCCTGTCCCTTGCAAGGGAGGGTAGCGGGCATCCGCTGTTCATTTCGGAGCTGGTTCGCCATGCGGTTCGGAGGGGAAGTCAGGCCGCTGGAACGGTCAAGCTAGACGACGCGCTCTGGGACAGGATCGCCGAGCTCCCTGGTCCAGCGCGCCGGCTTCTGGAGGTCATCGCCATGGCGGGTTCCCCCATCGCGGTGAACGTGGCGGCGCGCGCCGCCGGGCTGCTTGTCGACGAGGGCCCACAGTACATCTCGCAGCTCGGCCTGTGCCACTTCGTCCGCTCGTCTTCACGGCCTGGCAGGGACGACGTGGAGTGCTACCACGACCGAGTGCGCGAGTCGATTCTCGCTCGGCTCCCCGACGACCACCGCGTCGAGCACCATTTCCGACTTGCCGAAGCGCTCGAGCACTCGGGGGCGATCGAGGTGGACCCCCAGGCCCTCGTGAGACACCTGGAGGGGGCCGGACAGGCGATGCGGGCGGCACGCGTGGCCGAAGTGGCGGCAAAGCGTGCCGATGAGGCCCTCGCGTTCGACCAGGCGGCCGAGTTCTACCAGACGGCGCTTCGGCTGGGGCCTGATGACAAGGCGGCGAGTCGCCTTCTCCGCCTGAATCTAGCCGATGCGCTGGCGAACGCGGGGAGGAGCGCCGAAGCAGCCGAGATGTACCTTGCAGCTGCAGAAGGTGCGTCAAGGACGGGGGGGCTCGAGCTTCGGGTCCGCGCTGCGGAGCAGTACTTGTTCTCTGGCCACATCTCCGAGGGGCTTGGGCTTCTCGACGAGGTCTTGGCCGAGTTGCACCTCAAGCTGCCCAAGACCAGGGGAGAGGTGATCCTGTCGCTCCTTTGGTACCGAACGCTACTTCGGATCAGGGGAATCCGTTTCCGTCCTCGGTCTGAGAGCGAGGTCGACGCCGAGACCCTCACGCGGATCGATATCATGCGTTCGGTGGGGGCTTCGATGGCGATGGTGGACAACGCTCGTGGCGCGGCGGTACAAGCTCAGACGCTCCTCCTCGCCTTGAAGCTTGGCGAGAAGCGACGCATCGCCATGGCGTTAGCAACCGATGCGAATTTCATAGCCTCACAGGGGGGCGAAAGGAACTGGAAGCGAGCACAGAAGTTCATCAAGAGAGCGAACGAGGTGGCGAGCGAGGTCGGCGAGCCCTACCTGACGGCGTTTGTTTCCGGTTGCGCTGGGATCCAAACGTACTTCCATGGCGACTTCCCCGCCGCCAACGTCGTCCTTGCCAAGGCCGAGGCCATTTTTCGCGACCAAACGAAGGGATCGTTTCACGAGCTCAGCACGGTGCGAATTTTTCGCATGCTCGCTCTCCGGCACTTGGGCAGGCTACGGGAGCTCCGACGCGCGGTCGATTCCCATGTTCGCGACGCGATGCGCCGGGGCGATCGTTACACCGCTACGACCATGGTGCGTGCATTGAACTTCTCCTGGCTTACCCAGGGGCTTCCCGAGGAGGGGAGGAGGGAGCTGGAACAGAAATCATGGGTCCCGCCCGAAGGTGGCTACCATGTTCAGCACTGGTATGAGCTGCGGGCGCGCGGTGAGCTCGACTTGTTTACCGGGGACGGCGCAACTTCCCTCGCGCGCTGGCGCGAGAAGTGGGATCAGCACGAGAAATCACTTCTGCACAAGAGGGTGCAGATCGTGCGCTCTGAGGCACGTTGGCTCAAGGGGAGGCTGCTTCTCGCTGAGGCGATGCAGACGGGGATGTCCAGTGAGCGGCGGAGGCAGATCCTCAAGATCGCGGCTCGCCTTGAAGTCGAGAACATCATGTACGCCAAGCTCTACGTCTATCTTCTTCGTGCCGGTGTCGAGTCTCAATCGAAAAACTTACCGCGAGCGACATGGCTTCTTGGTGAAGCAATCCGCATTGCCGAGGAGCAGGGGATGGCGCTCATCGTGGCAGCGGCGTGTCGCCGCCTGGGGCAGCTTCATGGGGGGGACGAAGGGACCCAGATCTTCAGTCGAGGCGAGCAGTGGATGATCGGTGAAGAGGTGAAGGACCCAGAGCGAGTGACCGAGGTGGTCGCCACCGGAATCGCTATCACGAGCCCAAGGGCCCTGCCGGCGGCGCCATCACCTACTTGACCGGCGAACGATCTATCGCGAAACAACCTCGTCGTCGTCGGACGGGTATTTCATGGTGACGAACTCGTCGCGGTCGGATGGGTACTTGAGGGTGATGTACCTTGCTCCTCCCGAGACATCCCGAAGCTCCTGTGTCACGAGAAAACGTGCGAAAAAGGGCGCCTTCGACTCGGTCTTTTTCTTTTCCATGAGAATCTCCTTGGCGAGGTGCAGGGGGACTCTATGCAAGAACTCGCTCCTTGCGCAACCCACAAGAGCTCTAACCGACCGTAACTTCAGCCGAGACGATGCGCCCTTCCGCCATGCGGGCACGCGCCTTTTCGGCTACGCCCAACCAATGCCGGCGCTCGAGACGCCACCAAAGGAGCAGGGCTCCGATGACAATCTCGGCGCAGAGCCCGAGCCAGCCACCGACGGCGCCCCAGTGGAGCTTCAAACCAAGGAGCCAGGTGAGAGGCGGTGTCATGCACCAGGCCGTGAGCACGCCAAGCAGTGCCGGGAAGCGGACGTCGCCCGTTCCGCGAAGTGCCCCTCGGGCGACGATGTTCGCCCCATCGAAGATCTGAAACACCGCGGCCACGTAGAGCAGGCTCACAGCGATCCTCGATAGGCCTGGGTCGCTCGTAAAGCCCGAGACGATCCACGGAGCTCCCAGGGTTAGCACGATCGTGCAGGCCCCAGTGTAAGCGCCAACCAGCCACATTCCGAGGCGGGCAACACGGAGCACTTGCCTGTCGCGACCAGCCCCGACGGCTTGCCCTGAGAGAATCGACACGGCCTCACCCACGGCAAATGAAGGAAGAAACGAGAAGTGAATCACCTGGAGCGCGACTTGGTGCGCAGCTGCGTCTTTTTCCCCCATCGATGAGAGCATCGCCGTGAGGAGGCCAAAGGAGCCGATTTCGAGGAAGAACTGAATTCCCGTCGGGAATCCGAGCCGGCACGTCTCCCACGCGTGGGATGCCCGAACTCCACGAAGCCTCCATCCGATTCGCTGTTGTGAGACCACAAGGAATCCCGCCTCCACGGCGTGCGCCACGACTGTCGCCCAGGCAACACCAGCCACTCCTAGCCCTTTGACGTGGATGAGGCTGGCTGCCACCATGATGTTCACCAAGTTGGCGGTGACCGTGGCCACCATCGGCGAGCGCGAGTCACCCGTGCCGTAGCGTGCTTCCCGCAGGGCGACCACAACGAGAAGTAGAGGTGCGCCCAGGATGCGGATGCGGAAATAGAGGACCGCAGCCCGCCCGGCCGCATCAGTGGCCGTAATCCGGGCGAGGAGTGGCGCGGCTAGCTGTCCCGCAAGGAGGATGGAGAGCCCGAGGCCGG
>JACQUZ010000125.1 GCA_016210055.1 Deltaproteobacteria bacterium
CCACGCGCAGCTCCACGCCCGGGAGTTTCACCTTGCGCGTCCGCTTTCCCTTGCCGGGGGCCTCCTTCTCCACCGAAATAGCGCGCGCCAATACCTTGGCAAGATCGCTCTCGAAGTATGACGTGTCGAGCGGGCGGTGGTGATTTGCCATCCTGAGGCGCGCCCCCTCGAGCGTCACCACGAGCGCTTCCCCCTCTGTCTTTTGCTCGAACGCGAGCACCCTATCGACTTGCACGAACACCCGCGCGCCGCCATCGGGCTGCGGCTGGAACCCAATCCACGACACGTTCCCAGGCCCCTTGTTTTGCCGCTGCGCGGCCCTGGGCGCCGGGGTCGCCGCGGCAGGCCTTCCTGGAACCACGCCGCCGTACTGCCCCTCCTTTCGCGCCTCTTTCGACACCTCATCGGCGGCGCGATCGACCTCTTTCGACCCCTCTTGCACCGCCTCATCGTCCTTTGGCTTTGGCGACTCATCCGGCGAGTCGCCATCCGACTCGGATCGCGCCAGCGCCGGATAGGCGAGGACGTGGACCATGAGTGTCCCAAAGGCGAGTACCCGCGAGACCGCCATGCCTTCCATATTAGCCCCGTCGCCTGTGCTTGGGCAACAATGGGCAGTAGGCGGGCAGTAGGCCAAAACGAGCGATACCTCATGGCACCGTCGGGGAGTATCCTGGTCGACGAGAGGGTGACGATGGGCGACGACACCTCGAACAGGCGGCGTGCGGCCGCGATCGGAACTGTGACGGTTGCGGTGTTGGCGTTGATGGCGGGCGGCGGCATCACGGGCCGCGCAATCGGCCAAGACGACGCCAGCCTTGGCGGCGGATGCGCAGGGAGCGAAGCCGACGTCGATATCCCCGACGAGACCGAGAGCCAAGCCGCCCCCCTACGCGCGACCTCGCCGCCCAAGTGCCGCCCTACCGTGTTCCACGTGGCGGCCGACCGAAAAGCTGACGAAAAAGGCAACGGCAGCAAGGCAAGACCCTATCAGTCGCTTGAGCAAGCGCTTGCCGCAGGTCAGAAGCGCAATGCCTGCGCGCTCGAGATATTCGTGGCCGCGGGTCGATATGAGGGAGCTCTCTCCATCACGAGACCGACCACCGTCGAGGGGACATCGATGCTGGACGTAATCGTCTCGGGGACGATTACCAACCGCGACACGGAGCTCGTCCTGCGCAACCTGCTCGTCACATCATTCGAGTCTTATGGGCCGGCCAAGTGCGAACACAGCGCGGCGCTGCGCGCCTACGGCAGTCGCAACTTCACGCTCTTGGAGCACGTTGAGATCAACTCACCTAAGGGTTACGGAGTGTACCAAGATCGTGGTGGCATGGTCCTCGAGGACGTTGCCGTGCACAACGTGTCTGGGTGCGTGGGGGACCCAGGGTCTGGCGTGGGGGTGTTCGTGGGAGGTGGCGCGTGGGCGGAAGTCAGCCACTTGCAGGTGCATGGCAGCAAGAGCCGAGGCGTCGTGGTCATGGGACCAGGAACGAGCCTGGCGGGGACCGACGTCGAAATCAACGACACCCGCGCCATGGGTGGTGATCGCGAATCGGGAATCGGCATTCACGTGGGCGGAGGAGCGCAGGTGGGCCTCGAGAACGTCACCGTGACCGCAAGCGCGAGCCAGGGCCTAGACGCCCACGGATCGGGCACATCCGTGGCAATCGAGAACCTTACGGTCACCTCCACCGGAAGGCATCCAAGTCAGCCAGGGGGACCCGGTATTCCAGCCCACTCTGGCGCAGTAGAAGTGCGTGAGGGCGCCGTATTCCGCTCGTCGCTGCTGCGGATTCAAGATAGCGCCTTCGTCGGGCTTCTCGCCTTTGAGGAGGGTGTCGTTTACGCTCGTGGGAGAGGCGCGGAATGCATCGTAGCCGAGCAGGTTAGGGCTGGAGGCTGTCCCATCACCGTTGTGGACTCCCGCACCTCGCCGTCGACCCCAGGCGCTAATGACGGCGGCGGAATCGCGGCAGCAGCGATCGCCGGTGGCCGAATCGAGCTCCAGAACTTCGAGATCGCTCGCGCCGACTTGGCTGGCCTCATGATTTCGGGAAGAAGCAGCGCGGGCGCCATCCCGCAGCTCGTCGCGCGGCGTGGCATCGTTCACCACTCGATCATCGGCGCGTCCGTCGGACGGGATGTCGATGTCAACCAAGTCGTCAACTCGATCATCGATCGCGTGGTCTATCGCGACAACCGGCGCAACCTCAGCTCTGAAACCCTCCCCGTCCCAAGACGGTAGCCCTCACTTGGGAACCTGCGCCACATCGAGCCACCAGGGCGCCCACAGGTGCTCAGCCAGGCTCGCGCATGCCAGGAGCACGAGCGATCCCATGGCCATGAGACTCACGGCTCGGCCGACCTGCCAAAGGTGCGGGTCGCGAAGCCCATACTTGGTTATCCCCCGCGATAAGAAAATGCCAGCGAGCGCACCAATGCCGTAGGCCGCTGCCTCCAAGAGCATGTGCGGAAGAACCGCGACCAGGGACAGCGTCACGAACACCATAGGCTGGGACCCCCCAATGGCAGCACCGCGCGCGATTAGAATCGTGATGACGACCGCCCAGACGCACGCATTCCAGGCGAGAGCCAAGAGCGCACCGTAGGTGCGGTAGATGAACGCCAGGGCAAAAAACGAAAGCAGCACGAGCCCGTTATGCGAAAGAAGCGACCAAAACGAACCGAATCGGCGGGTGGTAATAGTGCCCTCGGACAAGCGTGCCGTGTCTAGCGCCAGTGAAAAAACGCGCCGGGTGCCATGCCCCCCAAGCGCAATGGCGGTCACGGCGTAGGCGAGCGCCATGCCGACGAGAATGGCGAGCACGCGCGTCGCAGCGTGGCGGTTGGCTTCGAAGCTCGCGCGTTTCCGCACCCAGATGTCATCGCGATTCGCGGCGATTACCTCGGTCAGGCGAGGGGCGAGCGCCGCGGCCGCAAGAAACACGGAAAGCGCACCCGCGCTTGCCCCGGCGATCCCGATCATCAACCAGGCACCCGCGATGGTGTACCCGAACGAAAGAATGGCGAGGCGCCATGGCCGAATGTCCCCATGATCGGGCTCGATCTCGGCCAAGAGCGTGGCGCGCGTCACTCGAGGCTGGGCTGCTTGGCGATCCTCCATGCAGGTGCAATGGGAGAATACCCTGACCGACGCTTTAGCGCGCCGGATCCTGCGTGACCAGCGGATCCCGTGGCTCATCAAGCAGGTCCGCACGCACGGCGCCGACGAGAAACAGAGACCCATAGACGAGGATCGCGCCTTCGTTCCCTGCCTCCTTGCGGGCGCCTTCCATCGCTGCCCTGTAGTCCGGCTCGACGATAACCCGCGCTGGCACCTGCGTCGGCAGGCGCGCCGATTCCACGAGCGTCCTCGCCATGCCCCCGAGCTCCGCTGCAGGCAACGCGCGGAAGGTGGGTGCCTGGGTCGCGATTACGACGGGGGCCCGTGACACGATCGGCCCGAGCAGCGAGGCGGCATCCTTTTCGGCCGAGACGCCCACCACAACCACCCGGGGGTACACCCCATGCGCGTCGAGGGCCCTCGCCAGCGCCTGGGCACCGTGAGGATTGTGCGCCCCGTCCAGCCACGTATCGGGCGGGCCCGGGACTCGCTCTAGGCGGCCTGGCCAAAATGCCGTGCGAAAGCCTTCCCGCAGCGCCTGGATCGAAACCTGAATCCTACCTGCCGAATGGCGACGGAGCGCGTCCAGGACGGCGGCCGCGCACGCCGCGTTGGCTCGCTGGTGGGGACCCGGAAGCCCGATCTCCCAGTCCTCGCAGAGCGGCGCAGGAATGTCCCGCGCCACCACGACAAGCTCCGACACGCCCCGGCCCCACGCCTCGGCAACCAGCATGCCCTGCCCCGTAGGCTCGCCACTCGCGCCCACCACGCCGCAGCGCCCGGGCTTGAAGATCCCCCCCTTCTCCTGCGCGATCGAACCCAGGTCACGCCCCAGGTGCTCCTCGTGGTCCAGGGCCACCCCCGTGACGCATGCCACCGTTGGGTCTACCACGTTGGTGGCATCCAGGCGCCCACCGAGCCCCACCTCAAGGACGACGACATCAGTCGCAGCGGCCGCGAACATCGTGAAGCCGAGGAGGGTCACTTGCTCGAAGAACGTGAGCTCGTTGTTTTCCAAGGCGACTCCAGAAATCCGCCCGGTCATGTCCGCCCACCGCGCGGCCAGCTCATCCCCGGACACCTCGTCCCCGCCAATCCGAATCCTCTCGGTGAACCGGCAGAGGTGTGGCGACGTGTACAGCCCCGTCTTGTACCCGGCCTGACGCAGCGCCGACTCGACGAGAGCGCACGTGGAGCCCTTGCCATTTGTGCCCCCCACGTGGACGATGGCACCCATGCGCTCCTCCGGGTGTGCAAGCTCCGCCAGCACCGACCGGAGCCGTGCGAGGTCAAAGCGGATTCCAAACCGCCTGGCCCCCACGAGTGCCCGAAGCATGTCCTCGTAGGCACCACCCATGCGAGCGCCTTCTACTGCGGCTTGGGCCGACCCGTCGGCTGGCCGTTCGCCGTGGGCGGTCGCCCAGGCGAGCCAAACCACGCCAGCGTGCGGATGAGCCGATCCCGCAGCTCTTTCCGGTGCACGATCACGTCGATGATGCCGTGCTCGAGGAGGAACTCGGACCGTTGAAAACCGTCGGGGAGCTTCTGGCGAATCGTCTGCTCGATCACCCGCGGACCGGCAAACCCAATCAGGGCCTTGGGCTCGGCAAAAATCAGATCCCCGAGCATGGCAAACGACGCGGCGACGCCGCCGGTGGTCGGGTTGAGAAGGACAGAGATGTAAGGGGTACCGTCTTGGCGGAGCCGCGCCAAGGCCGCTGAAGTCTTGGCCATTTGCATGAGGGAAAGAATCCCCTCCTGCATGCGGGCGCCTCCCGAGGCAGAAAAGATGATTGCTGGCCGACGCCGCTCGTGCGCCCGCTCAAGCTGCCTCGTGATCCTCTCTCCCACTGCGGAACCCATGGAGCCGCCCATGAACTCGAAAGCGAACAGGCCGATCTCCACCTCGTGCCCCCCGATTCGGGCCGCACCGGCGCGATAAGCCTCGGGAATCGTAGTGTTTTTCTTGGCGGCACGGAGTCGGTCGCGGTACCTCTTTCCGTCCACTCGGAACCCGAGAGGGTCGCCGCTTTCTACGGCGAAGTCTTCTTCCACGAATGAGCCCTCGTCCACGATGAGGCGAATCCGCTCTTGCGTAGGCATCGGAAAATGATGGTCGCACTTCGGGCACACCCGCTGATTTTCTTCGAGATCCGGACCGAACAGGATCTCCTGGCAAGGCTCACACTTGTGCCAGATGCCCTTGGGGACCGACTTTTTTTCATCGGTGACCGTCTGGACTCCTCTGTCGCGGCTCCACCAGGCCATGTGCCCCGCTTTAGTAGCGCTTGAACGTATCTTGCGTCAAGCAAATGGTCGCGAAAAAATAAGAAGAATAGGCAACCTACACTCCTGGGTTGTGCATCTGACGCAAACAAGGTTAATAGTTAAGGGTGACCTACTCGTAAGAGACGGAGTACGAGACATGCCCCACGTGCTTATCGTTCATGATTCCGAATCTGCCCGCGCGGACCTCATGCGGGAATTGCAGGGTGAAGGCTGCACTGTCGCCGAGGCCGACAGCGGTTCATCCGCGGTCCGCGAGATCTGGCAGGGAAACTTCGACGCCGCGCTCATCGGCGATCGGCTTCCTCCCCTGAACGGTGCGTCCCTAGAAGAACAGCTTCGCAACCTTGCGCCCGAAATTGTGACCATGCGCTTTGGCCGCGAGCCTCCGGCACGGGTGGCTCGAAAACTCATGGATATCCTGGACGGAGCTGCGGCGGCCTAGGAACCGAGACTTCTATCCACCGCCAAAGCGGTCCTTGAGCTCCAGAAACTCGAGGAAGTCCACGAGCCGGCCTACCTCGGGGATAAGAAAACCTTCTTCTCGGTAACCCGCCTCATCAGCGGTCATGATGAGGCGTCCATCCCGGAGCCTGCCGATAATCTCGATGACCTGATGCTCCTCGAGGGCCACCCGCCCGGCCAGCGCGGCCAGGGGGATGGGGATGAAGACCGCCGCCCCACCCTCGGAGACCGGTTGCTGCTTCTCGGCGAGCTGCCGCAAGCATTGGACGACCCGATGGTTCACGTCACGGAGCAGGAGGAGCTCCATCTGCTGGTTCGCCTGATCGAGGCGAGCCGCCAGGGCCTTGATCATTCGGATGGCGATCTCGGCCCTATCTCGAATCATGGCTTCGAACGTGCGCGCGTCAATGACGAGGAGGCGCGCGTCGTCGAGCACCGTCGCGGTGGCCGTCCGCGGTCGGTTGTTGATGATTGCCATCTCGCCGAAGAACTCGCCTTGAGGCACCACGGCGATGACCGTCTCACCCACCTTGAGCCTTCGGGTGAGCTGCACTCGGCCGCTCTGAAGAACGAACATCTCACGGCCTATCTCACCCTCTCGGAAAAGCACCGTCCCCTCAGGGTAGTGCCGGGCGAAACGATCCAGGCGATCTCCGCTCACGCTCCGGCCATCATATCACCGAGCCGTCGAGTGACGAAGGATCCGAAAAAGCGCCTTCGTGGTGGAGAGGGTAGCGCCCTTCACCTGCTCCCCGAGGGGGCGTTTCCGCGCCGACTGCGGATGGTAGCGGACTGGGACCTCGGCGACGCGCAGCCCGGTGCGCAGGGCCTTGACCTGCATCTCCACGTGCCATCCGTGCCCCGTGTCCCGCATCCCGAGGGCGACGAGCGCAGGGTAACGGATCGCTCGGAACGGGGACAGGTCCGTGTACTTGTGCCCGTAGACCGCACGGATCAGCCCAACGGTGAGGAGGTTCTCCAGCTTGATGCGAGGGGAGTGGCGCTCTGATCCGAGGACGCGCGAGCCGATCGCCAGGTCGAAAAGGTTTCCTCGGAGGGGCATGAGCAGGCTGGGAAGTTCTGCGCCGTCGAAAGAGCCATCGGCCGGGCAGAAGACCACCACGTCGGGGGGCTTCGGAAGCGTGGCCAGGTGCGTGAGCCCACGCAGGCAGGCCGATCCCTGACCCACGCGCGATTCCCTGAGGACGATGGCACCGGCGTCCTCGGCAAGCTGGCTCGTCTTGTCCGTGGACCCGTTGTCGACCACGACGATGGACCGGATGATCCGAGGGGGGATACCCGCAATGACGCTCCCGATAGAGAGTTCGTCGTCACGGGCCGTAATAATCACATCGACAATCGGGGGCTTCGCGTCTCGCACTGACCTTACGAGTTTATCCTTACCACGCTTTCTCGAGCAACGTGAGGAGGAGCTCCACCACGATGAGCACCACGATTGTCGCCTCGAGGAAGATCATTCGCCGCGTCTGCGACATCTCGAGGAAGAGCTCGAGCGTTTCCTGAATCGTCCGGAGCTTGTACTCGAGCGCCCGGAAGCGGTCGTCGATCTCCAGCATGAGGCGAAGATCTCGGTACAGGCGGTCAAGGGACTCGGATTCCCATGTGACCGCAGGCTTGTCCAGGACGGCGAGGGCAGCGATGATTTGGTTCTTCGTGTCCA
>JACQUZ010000122.1 GCA_016210055.1 Deltaproteobacteria bacterium
CGAGGAGGGCGAATACCCGTCGGTATTTAACCGACGAGCAACGAAGCCAGCCGGGATGATTCGGCCGCGAGGGCGATTGAGTTATTCATCCGCGGGCCCTAAGGCACATCAAGAGGAGCCCAGCTCATCCCAGCGCCGCTCGACCGAGTGCTCGCCGACGTGACGTCAATCCGGGCGCTGGTCCGCGCCGCCAGAAACGCTGCAAGGCCAGCTTCGTCTCGAGGCGGGAGATCGGCGAAGGGATCGGACCATGTACAGGGCGGAGTGTCTCGTCCTGCCGCGGCCACCGTCTTGCCGTCGGGCGCAAAGGCGATGCGTTGAGGAGTTCCCTCAAATACCCGCAGGCTGCGACTGATCTCGGAGTTGACTTGCCAGATGCGCACCGCTTGATCGGACGCGCCAGCCGCGATGTGCCCGCCCTGCGGCGCGAAGGCGAGATCGAACAGGGGCCCGCGTACTCGGCCCAAGACGCGGACCTCGCCCTCATGCCGGTCGAAGACCCGCAAGGCGCCGTCCCACCCTGTCGAGGCTAGAAAGCGGCCGTCGGGTGAGAAGCCGACGTCAAAGGCCAAGAGCTCGTGGGCCATGACTGCCCTGCCTTGGCCCGACGCCACCTGCCACAGGAAGACCCCGCCTTTTTCGCTCACGGCGGCCACCTCTCGCCCATCGGGGGCGAAGGCGACTTCGAAGAGAGGGCTCCCGTCACCGCTGAGCACGCGCTCGGGCTCGCTACCGACTCCCCACAGCCGCACCATGCCGTCGCCCCCCACGCTGGCGACCAGCTGACCGTCGGGTGCCATGGCGACCGCAATTGCATCAGGATGCTCGCCAAGGATACGCCCACCTCTTCCATCGTCCTTGCCGAGCGCCCACAAGCCTACCGTCCCATCGCTCGCCACCGAGGCGATGGAGTGGCCGGCGACGGAAGCCGCGATCCGCTCGACCGATGCCTCGTGGCGGCCAATGACCCTCGCCGTGCCGCCCGCCGGCGACCATGCCCATGCACGTCCATCGAGCGCGCCCCCCACCAGGGTGTCGGGTCTTGGCCAGGCGAGGTCGCCCACGAGCCCGACATGGTCGCTTTGCCCGACGAGAGCACCACCGCCGGTGAGGGACCACCAGCGGACCCTGCCGTCCACCCCACTGGCTGCTAGCTGTCGCCCATCAGGCGCGTAGGCCAGGGCCAGCGCCCCCGTATCACCTAGCCGGAGCCGTTTACGCGGCGGAATTGGCCACACGCGAACCGTGCCATCGGATGCCATGGACGCGAGCAGCTTGCCATCGGCGCTAAAGTCGAGGAGCAAGACGGGCTCACGATGGCCGCGCAGGGTGGCCAATGGCTCGCCGCTCTGCTCCCACAGGCGTATCTCCCCGTCAAATCCACCACTCGCCAGCAAGCTGCCGTCGGGCGAAAAAACGAGCGCGTACACGGTATCGGTGTGCCCAACGAGCGTCCGCACCTGCTCGCTACCCGCACGGTGCAGGAAGACCTGGCGATCTTGGCCCGACACGGCCAAGAGCTCCCCCTTGGGTGCGAACGTCGCTCGCACCGGCGAGGTGCGTGCTTGCCCCAAGCTCCGGGCGGCACCTCGGGGCCATGAAATGACCGTGATCTTCCCGTCGGCCGTGACGAGCCACAAGCGACTACCATCTGGAGCCGCACCGAGCGCGAGCACGCGCTCCTTGGTGGTGTACAGGCGTCGTTCTTTCGCACCAGGACGCCAGGCGATGACCTCATGGGTAGGATCATCGCTCGCACTGCTGCGCGCCAACGCCAGCCAGCCACCGGCGAGCGGCGCTATGGCCCGCGCGTCTCGATCGGCCCTGGACCCGGAACGCCGCATGCGGGCTGCCTTGTCTACGGCGGACGACGAGCCGCGCGCGTACATCTCGACGCCGCCGTCCCTGCGCAGCAGGGCCAGGCTATCGCCGACGAGCTCGAACGCCGTGATCGGAGCCCCCTCATCGCCCACGGCGAGTGCGGCGCCCGATGTGGTTGGCCATAGGCGCAGCTTTCCCGACACGTCCAGCGAGAGGCCAAGCTGGCCATCGGAGGAAACGCGAACCGATTCCAGTCGCGCGCTGTGATCGCGGCGCACGTGGGCCAGCGCTCCATCCGCCCGTACCAGGCGAACGCCGTCATCGAAGGCGGCGGCCAAGAGCGATCCCGTCGGTGACCACGCAAGGCCCTGCACCTGCTTTCCCGGAACAAGAAGGACATGGCGAGCGACACCCAGGCTGTGGGCCTCGGCCGCAATGGCGAGGGCGTCAGCCGCGTGGGTCGGCTCAAAACGCCACTCCTTGAGCCAAGCCAAGGCAGCGGTGGGATCTCCGTCGATGAGCGCACGTGCTTGCAGGAGCTTTTGCTCGCTTGCTCGCTCTTCGACACGACGCGACTGCTCTTCAGCGACGGTGCGCTGGCGCTCGGCGATGGCCCACGCCGCGCGGGCGCGTTCCCGCTCGCTCACAATCCGAGCGATTGCCACGACTCCGGTGACCACCATGACGGTCGTGAGCACGGTAGCTACGAGCACCGCGGCCCGGTGGCGCCTCGCCCAGCGGCGAACGAGGGCCCACATGCCGTAGGCGTGTGCAGCCACGAGCTTCCCGGTCTCAAAGCGTCTCAGGTCCTGAGCCAGCGCCGCGGCGCTCGCATAGCGCTCTTGCGGATCACGCGCCATCGCCTTGGCGACGATCGCTGCCAGCTCTTCAGGCACGGCAGGCTCGCGCTCGCGGAGCGGCGTGGGCGGCCCAGCCACCACCGCCGCCAACACCGCCGACGCCGCGCCTTGGTAGGGAGGCTCACCGGCGAGCACGTGGTAGAGCATCGCCCCCAGTGCATGCACGTCGGCACGCGGATCGCTGGCCGACCCGAGCGCCTGCTCGGGAGCCATGTATGCCGGTGTCCCCACCACGGCCCCCTCACGGGTGAGGGCAGCAGAAGTCGGACTGCCTGTGCTCGGTCTGGGCTCGTCAAGAGGGCCGTCAACACCAGCGCCTGGGGCGTATTCTTTTGCCATGCCCCAGTCGACGACCACGGTCTCGCCGAATGCGCCAAGGAGGACGTTGGCCGGCTTGAGGTCCCGGTGCACGACGCCCTGGCCGTGAGCATAGGCGACCGCATCGACGACGGCGATGAGACGTGGGACCAGAGCAGCCCGCTCGCGAAAGGAGCGTGCCTCGGCGATAGCCTGGTCGAGGGGCGTCCCTTCCACCAGCTTCATGCTGTAGAAGGGCTCACCCGAGGGTGCCCGGCCGGCGTCATGCACGGGGACTATCGCCGGGTGCTGCAGCCTCGCAGTGATGAACGCCTCGCGGAGCAGGCGTCCTGCTCGGCGAGGGCCGGGCTCGAGCAACTGCTTGACCGCTACCCGCCGACCAAGCTGCCGGTCATGCGCGCTCACGATGCGCCCCAGGCCACCGCGGGCGACCTCTTGTTCCAGCACGTAGCGTCCCGGATTCGGTCCGAAGGGGACCTCGGTGGGTTCTTCGGCGCCCGACAAGGGGGGATCTACATCAATGATCGGGGTCTTCTCGCTAGAGGCCTGGCGCCGCCACTTCTTGCGTTTCCCGGTTGTCATGCGGGTGGCTATGGGGCATTGTACCGGCATTTCATGGACGCAAAAAAACTCAATAGAACTGGACGGGCACGCAAGCTCGCCCTGAACCGGAACACCGTTCGACACCTGAACGGTGACGAGCTCCAAGTCGCGGGAGCGGCCACCTGGCTCTGCAATCCCATCGCTCGCACCCGGCGCTACGTCGAGTGCGATACGGTCGGCTGCTCTGGGTTCTGCTGGGCCGGCCTTCGCTAGTTCCGCTGTGCCGGCAACGCGTTATACCCTGCGCGTCGAGCTTTCTGACGGCCAATCCTTTACCCACGAAATCATCAAGGAACGAACGGTCCTTGGCCGCTCGTCGTCTGTAGACGTGCCTCTTTGGGACGACGGCGTGTCACGCGAGCATGCTGCCCTCGAGCGGGTAGGCGATCTGCTGTTCGTCACGGACCTCGGTTCGACCAACGGCACCCGCAGGAACGGACGACCCATCTCCGAGCGCACGCAGGTTGCCGACGGTGATCGGCTCGCCGTGGGCCTAGCGCTCGTCACAGTGCTCGTGAACGCGGCGCAAGCGGTCGATACCCGCGCGGTGCTACCGTCCGACTCTCCCGGTGTAACTACCGTGCCGACAACCCTCGCCCTGGACGAAGACCTCCCTTCTTCCTCGCAGGGACCGACGGTGCGTGACGAGCGGCCTGCTCTGCGCGCGCTCTATCTCCTCGGCCGTGCCCTCGAGCCCACGGCCGACGAGGACGAAATCCTCCGCCGGATCGTCGCTGTCGCCGAGGCGACATTCGACGCCGAGCAAGTGGTCCTGATCGTGCGCGCCCCCGGAGGGGAAAAGCGGATCGCGAGGCCACCCCACGCCATGGTAGCCCCTTGGGTCGAGCAGCGGGTCGTGGCAGAAGGTCGGGCCGTCCTGGCCAAGAGTGGCGAGCGCAACGTGCTTTGCGTCCCCTTTCGGCTGCGCAGCCAGGCCACTGGCCTACTCGGGCTGGAGGCGCCCGTGAGCCGGCGGCTGTTTCAGCCCATTGACCTGGATCTCTTGACCATCCTTGCCCATACGGGTTGTGCCCTCATGGACAACGCCCGCCTGGTCGCCGAGCTGCGTGGTGCGCGCGACGGCCTTGCCCGGGAAAACCAAGAGCTCCGAGACGAGCTCAGCGCCACGAAGCCCTTCTTGGGCATCCTGGGCGAAAGCGAGCGCCACAGGGAAACGCTGCGCACCCTCCAGCGCGTCGCCAAGACCGACGCCACGGTCCTCATCACCGGCGAGAGCGGCACGGGCAAGGAGTTGTTCGCCCGTGCCATTCACGCCACGTCGCCGCGGCAGGATGGGCCGTTTCTGGCCATCAACTGCGCCGCGATCCCCGCCACCCGGATCGACGCCGAGCTCGTCGGCATCGAGCGGGGCGTGGCCACGGGCGTCGATGCCCGCAGCGGCAAGTTCGAGCAGGCGGGCGCTGGCACCCTGTTTCTCGACGAGATCGCCGAGCTTCCTCTGCTGATGCAAGCCAAGCTCCTGCGTGTCTTGGAAGATCGCCAGCTCCAGCGGGTGGGCGGGCACAAGAGCATCCCCTTGCGCGCGCGCATCGTCGCCGCCACCAACCGCGACCTCCCTGCAGAAGTCGCCGCCGGCCGGTTTCGCGGAGATCTCTTTTACCGCCTGAACGTGGTGCCGATTCGCCTTCCTCCCTTGCGTGAGCGTCCTGGTGACACGGCCCTCTTGGCCCAAGCGTTCCTACGGGAACGCGCCGCCAAGCAGGGCGTCCCCCTGCGGGGGTTCTCCCTTGAGGCCATGGCGGCGCTCGAAGCCTATTCTTGGCCGGGAAACGTGCGGGAGCTGGCCCACGAGATCGAACGCATCGTCACGGTGTGGGAACCCGTGTCGGGCGGCGATGGCGAGACCGACCTGGTCTTGCCCTGCCATCTCGCCGACACGATTCAGGGCGGCGCCTGGCGTCACCAACCAAGCGCGGAGCCTCCTTACGGAGAGCTCGAGCTCGGTGATATCAAGACGGTCGTGGGCACGCTCGTAGAGCATGCCGAGCGCCGGCTCATTCGCATGGCGCTCGCCAAGACCAAGGAGAACCGCGTGCGCGCCGCCAAGCTGCTCGGGCTCACGCGCGAGGGGCTGCGGAAGAAGATGATCCGCTACGGAATGGAGCCCCAGTAGACGCTTCAAGCTCGACTATAATGGCGGCCGGATCTCACCATGACCGCTCTCGTGACCCAGAAGCATCGCTCGACCCCAGCCAGGAACTCCCTCCGCTCGATGGGGCTCCTCTTGCCGATGACCTGGAATCAGCGGGTCACGCTTTACTATCGGACGTATAGCCACTTTCTTCACATCCTGGCCGGTGACACGGCCATGCTCAACTTCGGGCAGGAGCAACTCTGCGATGAAACGGTCGCCAAGTTCCCGCCCTACGGTCGCTGGCTGGATGTCGGCTGCGGCATCGGTGGCCCGGCTTGCTACTTCGGGTCCCGGCGCCCCGACGTTGGTATCACCGGGATCAACATCACGGACCACCAGCTCGTCCAAGCCGCCTCGCGCGCCGCCACGTTGGGCCTGGAGTCTCGCGTCATGTTCCAGCACGGCGACGCCTGCAACATGCCGTTCGACGGAACAGCGCACTTCGACGCGCTCTACGCGATCGAAAGCGCATTTCATTACCCTGATAAGGGGGCCTTCGTGCGCGAGGCGTTCCGCGTGCTCAAGGCGGGCGGCAGCTTCGCGTGCGCCGACTTGGTGTCGCGTGAAGGCAGGCCGATCGCCTGGCGCGATCGCTTCGTCAACAAGGTGTTCTTCGGCTGGTTCGGCGCGTTCAAGACCCTGGGTCCGTCCGAGTGGGCATCGCTCCTCGAGTCTGCTGGCTTCGAGGAGGTCGAGATCGTGGACGTGACCGATTCGATCTTTCGCCCGGGACTCGCAGGTGCCCTCGAGCGCATCGAGCAAGAGAGAGACGAGCTTCTCCGTCACTACACCCCGTTCTCCATTGCTGTGGTGCGCTGGTGCTATCGCTGGCTGCTAACGGACCTGGAGCGCCGGCCGATTCAGTACGTCGTCATGCGTGCTCGCAAGCCGGGCGCGTGATCACGCACCAGCTACCAACCGGCGTTGGCATCGCCCAACCACGGTTGTTGGCGCTTCCCCCGTGAACCCCAGTGAAATCACCCAATTACGCCTGCCGGGCGCCGGCCCCTTGGTTGCAATTCGCCCGCCGCTACCAACCAGGAGGTATCCATGGCTTTCCTTCGTGTTTTCGTAGCTGCCCAGGCAGCGCTCGGGCTTGCGCTGGCGAGCGCGGCACCGGCCCATGCCGAGAGTTTTTCGGCGTCGATCAGGCTACCCGCCGAGCGAGCGCGGGCTCGGCTCAAGATCGATCCCAAAGTCGACGCCCTGCTAAGGCGTTCACCGCTCGAGCTCATCGCCGACCAGCAGGATCACCTTGTTGTGGAGATGGCCAACTTGTCCGACCCACGCACGGCAACCCATGCGTCGTGGAGAGGCACTCTCTACCTGCAGGAGCCGGCCCACGTTGGGACGTTACGCGCCTATTACTTGCGCGACCGCGCAGGCAACGCCGTCCGCCACCGCGACGGCACCGTGGCCTCGTACTATTGGTACGAGCTCGCCGACGGGCGCATGGCGCGGTACGTGACTACTGTCGCTGGCGACGCGGTCGGTACCTATATCCTCGATCCACGGTCGGGCGCCTACGAGTTCGCCGTCGACCTGGACGGCGACCGCCGCATCGATCTCTTGGACGCGGTTACCCCCGACTTTCGCGAGCGCATCGTCATGACCGAGATCGGGCGCGATTTCGCCCGCCTGTGGAATGGGGGCACGAACCCGCTCTGCTTTGGTGAAGACGCGAGCGGCATTGTCCCCGGCGGATTCGGCTCCGGGGCCGATTCCCGCGCCAGGCTCCCGGGCTGCAGGCTTCGCCACGGCGCTCGCGCCGGTGGCGCCACCGGCTCCCTCGGTCATCCCGGCGATCCCCATGGAGGGCGAACGCCCATCGACCAGCTGTGCGACAGCATGGGTGGGGGCAAGGCGCGGCGGCCGGAGTGGTTCGATCCGCTGGTCGAGGAGGAGGACTACGGCGAGTGTGAAGCCGAGTGCGCTCAGGATTTCTACGTGTGTGTCGGCGTGTGCACGGTAGGCGGCGCGCTCAGTGTCGTCGGAGGGGCCGGGGGGCTCGGGGCCGCGGGTGCCCTCGTGTGCGATCTCTACTGCGTCTACGAGGCAGTCCAATGCCACGATGACTGCCTCGACGATGCCGCCGAAACAGGGACCACCAGGACGCCTCCGGCCGAGCCCACCCCGTCCCCCCCGTCCACCGCCCGGTACCGCGATACCGACGGCGACGGCACCTACGACGCCGAAGACACAAATGGGGACGGCGCTATCGACACGAGCTGCAGCACGGCCAATTGCGGCCTCCCACCGGGAACCGGCGGCACCCGCTCGCGCCCCAATCCCGATGAGGGCGGCGTGAGCTGGGACCTGTTCTGTAAGGACCGCAGCAACTGGCGTCAGCGTGGCTGGGGCTCGTTCGATCCCCCCAAGGACTGCCCCAACCCGACCGAGAGCACCACCAAGTCAAAGAAGGTGAAAAGCGCCCCGAATGTCCGCGCTGCCGACTGCTGGCCCGTCGACGAGACCGATGTCGACGAAGTCGTCGGCCAGGGCCGGACCGTCGGCTGCTTGCCCGGTGAAGGGCGTTGCGAGCCCGATCTCATCGGCACCATTAGGGCGCGCTTTGCCCAGGCCATGGCGGCCCACACGGTAGGCGTGCAGATCGTGTGCGACCCCATCGTGTGCCAGCCGGGGCTAGCCGTCGAGGCGGCCAGGGCGGCGAGGCAGCGAACAGCCACCAGGCGCTAGTACTGCACTAGGCGTCGTCCCTTCGCCCACCCTGCGGGGCCCGCGCCCGCCGCGGCACGAGCGCCCAAGCTGGCACGTCCGGTTTTGGGAACCCCCGGCCAATCTCCCGCCCGAGCTCGCGCATGCGCACCCACATGTTGGGTTCCTTTTTCGGCGCATGCTCGCGCTCGCGGCGCTTCCCAAAGCGATCCCTGAGCTCGAACACGAAGTTGTCGAGGATCTGCTGGTCCACGGGGTCGCCGTTGAGCTCCATCGTGAGCGCCCGCACTCCTTCTCGCTCGGCCGCGTGGAAGAACTGAGCCTCGGCGACCCGGCTGGGCATGCACTCCAGCGGAGCAACGCTGAGCACGCCATCGATGTGCCCCGAGCGCCACTCGTAGAGGGCGCCACCCAAGGTCAATGCGGCCTCTCCCTCGGCCTGATGGCGTATGTACGGCGCCGCCGCCTCGATGCTGTGCCGCGCGCGCATGAGCGGAGGCCAGCCGAGCGCCTCGGACATGATCTGGTACGAGCGGTGCTGAATGTAGGCCTGTACCTTGGCGCTCAGCCACGACCCAACGTCGTGCGGAACCCCCATCAACGTGTTGATGTACTCCTGGTAGTCGAGCCACTCGTTGAACGGGGCCAGGCGTACCCGAACGCCCTGGGCTTGCAGCCGATCGATCGCGAAGTCGTTGGCGAAGGGATCGCAGCGGACGTAGATCTCGCCGACCACGAGAATCGTCGGCAGCTCTCCCGCTCGCTTCACCGCGGCGAGCTCGGCGGCCGCGCTCTTGAGGAGCTCGGTACAGCCAAAGAAGGTGCCACGCGTCGTCTCAGCGAGCGCCCGCCCAACGCTGAGATCTCCCGCTCCCCCGCGTCTCATGATGCGGCACAGCTCGGCCATCGAGCGATCGTAGATCTCTTGGGCGGCGCCCGGTCGCGACTCGGCAGGGCGGACGTCGTAGAGCGCCGCCTGCAGCATGTCCGCCGCCATGACCCCGGCGAAGACGAGCCCCGTGATGCCAGCAGGGATGCCTTCGAAGTAGTTGTCGTCCTTGGGTGACCATACCCGCACGCGCTCGGAGAGCCCCAGCCTCTCGAGGACGATCTTGTGCAGCACGTTGTAGGAACCGAAACGGCAAGGCCCGCGGGCAGAAGGCATGAAGAAGGCGAACCTTTGATCCGGGTCGGGCTCGGCTTGGATGCGCTTGAGCAGGCTGCCCAGGGTGATCGCCATGGGCATGCATTCCTTGCCCGAGGTGTGCCGGCGGCCGAGCGCCAGCGCCTCCCGATCGGGTTCGGGGAGGCACTCCGTCGGAACCCCCGCGCCGCTCAGGCACGCAGCAACGGCTTCCGCGGCCGGGCTCATGCGTGGGATGAGCACCCGCTCACCACGGGCCTGGATGTCGGAGAGCGTTGCTTGGGCGCACTCGATTCGGCGGAGGTCGCGTGCCGGCCTTCGCGCTTGGCTGGCGACTTGACCCACAGCTCGACCCGCGGCTCGGCTTTCTGGCGCTGGCGTGGCGGCAGCGCGGAGATCCTCTCGCACGCAATGCAGGAACGCCTCCACGCGCGTGCGCGTGCCCGCATCCCCCGAATGGCCATCGGTCTCGATCACCGAATAGGGCTTCCCCTCCATGAGGAACCCATAGAAGTGCAAGGTGAAGCTGTCGGGGCCGCAGGAGTAGTTGGAGCACCAGAGGCTGTAGGTGCCCGGGGTTCTCCTGATCTGGTGAGCGGCCCGCAAGTTGCGCTGCCCATATCCCCAGTACATGTGCTCGAAGGTCGGCACGTCGTCTTCCGTTGGGTAACAGTCGACGGGGATGGCGACGGCGCCCTGCTCGCGCAGGATGGCAGGCACGTTCGAGTTGAGGACATGGTTGTAGATGGTGTAGGGCCGCCCGAGCACGACCACGGGAATGAGCTCGCGCTCGGCACAGAACACTAGCGCCCGCTGTCCCAGGGCCCGGCATTGCCGGTCGAACTGTACCTGGGCATGGAGCGCCTCCTCGAAAACCGTCTCGAAGGCGTAGTTTCCACGGCCGAGCGCCTCGAGGAGCCCGACGAGGCTCCGC
The DNA here is from genome assembly GCA_016210055.1 of Deltaproteobacteria bacterium. Lineage (GTDB taxonomy): Bacteria > Myxococcota_A > Polyangia > Haliangiales > SHYZ01 > JACQUZ01. The sequence goes on from JACQUZ010000122.1 coordinate 10,512, forward strand.
TTGAACGCCGGCGAGCGCCAACCGCCCTCGAGATCGATCACGGGAGACAGGATGCGTGCGCCATTTCCCCGGCGGCGCGCCGCGAGGTCCCAGCGGTTCAGATCCGCGCTGCTCTGCACCATCGGGCAGAGGACCGAGCGCGCTTGGTCTCCGACCGGCGGCGTGGAGAGGACCATGGGCAAGAAAAGCCAATCGTGTTCCCTGTCCGCGAGCGCGCTGACGGCGCCGTGGTAGATCTGCATCGGCGCGCAGAAGGGCACGTTCGCTTCCTCGATCCCCCGCTTGAGGATCTTCTGGTCAGCGCCGCGCAAGATATCCAGGCGATAGCCGAGCTTCGCCAAGAACGTGGCGAAGAACGGGAAGGTCCCTTTCAGGACGAACTCATCGGTGATCACGATGCGCTCGCCCTCTGGGTTGGCGGGAAGGGACGCTGCGATGGCGTCCACGAGCTCTTCTCGCTCGCGGAACGGATCAGGAGCGCCGTCGGGCAGCTTCACGCGGCCGGTGCCACGGTCGTAGAGGGAGCAACCGCCGCCCCATGTGAACCGCTGGCGCTTTCCCTCGACAAGCGTGCGCAGGCGCTCGATGCGGCACTTGTTTCCAGCCCCGCCGCAGCCCTTGGTCGACTTGCAGGCAAAGTGATCCTTCTCGAGGACCTCGGCGCCGAGGAAGGGCCGCGCGTCGAGGGGAGCATCGGCGCTCTTGCGCTCACGCCTTGTGAGCAACGCGATGCCGAGCGCCCCAATGGTCCCTGGGTTGGGGGGCACGACGACCTCGGCGCCGGTCTGCCTGGCCACGGCGGCGGCCAGCGCGTCCGCCGAAAAGGGCATGCCCTGGCAGAAGATCACCTCCCCCACCGAGCGGCTCCCCTTCACGCGGTTCAAGTAGTTCTGGATGATCGAGTCGTAGATTCCCGCGACGATGCGGTGTTGCTCCACGCCCGCGGCGGCCGCCTCGTCGATGATCTCCGCCATGAACACCGAGCAGTGCTGGCCGAGGGAGACCCCGGCGTCCGCCTCGAGCGCTACTCGGCCGAGTTGGACGACGTCGCCAATGCCGGAGAACTGCTTGCCCTGCTCCTCGATGAAGGAGCCGGTGCCTGCGCTGCACGCCTCATTCATGGCGGCATCGACCACGCGCCCCTCCGCCAGGCGGATGTACTTGGCGTCCTGCCCGCCGATCTCAAAGATGGTGTCCACGCGTGGATCGAACGAGAGGGCGCCCTCCGCGTGCGCCGCGATCTCATTGAGGACGAAGACCCGTTCGGCGCCGAAGCAGGTGAGGAGCAGGGAGCCCACGATCTCGCGCCCACTGCCGGTGACTCCGAAGGCGCGCACCGGATGCATGCCAAAGGGTCCCTCGAGGTACCGGCGCACCAGGCCTTGCGCCGCAGCGACAGGGTTGCCGCCCGTGGCGCCGTAGGCTTGCCACACCATGGCACCGTCGCTCGCATCGATCGCCACGGCCTTCGAGCCGGTGGAGCCGATGTCGAGCCCGACGATCAACCCACCTGCAGGGTCGGCAGGACGCTCGGACGGATCGGGCAAGCGCACGAAAGGGAGCCGCCTTATGCGGGACAACGCGCCCGAGAGGGCCGGGACAACCTCGAGCCCCTCGCGCCGAAGAGGTGCAAAGAGGTCGTGTAGAGCCGGCAGAGGGCCGCGTGGCATCTCGGCGGCGACGACGGCGCAGCCGATGGCGTCGATGAAGAGGGACGATCGCTCATCCACCTCGAGGAGGGTCATCCCCTCGCGCTCGAGGTGCCTGCGAAAATGCTCTCGGATCCGAGGCGCGCGAGTGACCCCGCCGAGAAGGACCACGCGACTGGGGCTGCTGCGAGGCTTGACGAGGACCTCGACGTTCGCAGCCACCGCGTCGTAGAGCCCGGCGAGGATGCGGTCATGGCTCTGGCCAAGATTGGCCAGGTGGGTCATGTCCGTCTTGAGAATGACCGGGCAACGCCCTGATAGCGGGGTGGGATCCTCGACGTCAGCGCAAAACACGCTGGCCTCCTCGACGGTGAGGCCGAATCGCTCGACGAGCTGGCGGAGGAAGTTCCCCGTGCCTTGCGAGCAACGCGAGTTCTCCCGGAAGACCTCGGTGCCGTTCCCACGAAGCTCCAGCACGGAGAACCCATGGCTGCCGATGGAGACCAGGGTGACCGGCTCGTCGTCATGCACGAATCGGAAGCCAGCTGCTCGCGCCTGCTTCTCGGGGACACGGGTGAGCTGGAACGAGCGCGCCAGGCGACCGCAGATGGCCGCCGACGTTACGGTCGGCCATTCCCACTGGTCGAGGAGAGGCAGGAGGACCGCAGCCGGATCCTTCTGGTGCGAAGCGATGTGACACCGTGCCAGGCGGAGCGGTTCGCGAGGTTCCTCGCGGACGAGCTCCACGAGCTTGAGGGTCTCCGCACCAATATCGACTCCGACGAAGCGATCGTTCATGTAGTCCACCCGGAAGGTGCGGTCGCCCGCAGCCGTAAAGAACTTGCATAGACGGCTAGCGCCTGGAGGTCAAGAAGAACGACCAGAAGAGCCATGAACGGCCAGCGGCGTGTCAGACTGGGCGCACCTCGGACGGCCCCGACTACGCTGGTGATGGGCGCTCGAGCAAGCGAGCGCGTGCTTACGCTAGTGGAACGACCATGCCACTGGCCTGAAGCTCTGTCTCGGCCATGAGCCAATCGTCCAGGTGGTGCCCATCCTGGCAGCCGCGCTGCACGAAGAGCTCATACGCACGCCGCGCGATCTCCTCGTGGGTGGCTCCGCATGGTTCGCTCGCGCGATCGGCGTTGGCCATGTCCGACCTAGCACGCCGCGAGCTCTTCCTCGCCACTGATCCCTTCGCCACGGTCTTCCTTCCACCCGACTTCTGTGTCGCCATGACTTCTCCTCCCTCCCCTCAGCGCCCTACGAATATACCTTGGCAGCGAGGGAAGAAAAGATCCTCGTTGGCGTGATCACTACTTCAGCGGCTCGGACCGCATCAGCGATTCGAGGCCTGAGGCCCGTCGGGTGACGACCAGACAAGGATCGAGCATGGGGTGCTCGCGGAGCAGGTATATGATGCGCGAAGCATGAGACTCAGATTCCTGCCGCTCACCGTCGGTGGGTCCGAGGAGATGGGAAATCCGAAAGAGAAACCGGTGTGACCATGCCAGACAACCCATCGAGACCCGTTCGTCACCTGATCTGGGGCTCCGAGCTCTCCCCCTTCGCGCTCAAGATCCGCGCCATGCTCCAGCACGCGCAGCTGCCGCACCGCTTCTTGCCTGCTCAGGGGCGACGAGCAGAGAACGCCCGGGCGTGGGGGACGATCGAGCTGGCCAAGCTGCGTCGTGACGCCCTGCGGTTTCCCCGGACATCCCCGCTCGACGAGTACCCCCTGGTTCCCTATCTCGTCGAGGATGATCGCCGCGTGCTCTATGACTCGTCTGCGATCGGACGCTGGATCGACGCGACGTTCAAAGGCCTCCCCTTGCTTTTTCCCTCGGATCCCGCGACTTCTTTCGTGGCCCAACTCATCGACGAGGCCTTCGACGAGTTCGGGCTCTACATGCTCCACCACAACCGCTGGGTTGTCTCCGCTTCGGACAACGACGCCGGACAGCGCCTCGCACGCGAGTTCTCGTGGCTCCTGCCCGTAGGCCTTAAGGGGGTTCTTGCGCACCAGTTCTCTCGTCGCCAGGTTCGTCGCCTGCCGTACCTGTTCAGCGTCGCGCCCGAAAACCTCGCGCTGGCAGGCGTCCCACGTCGCCTCGCGCCTCCGTCGCGGGTTGGGTTCCCTCCGACCCACGCCCTTCTCGAGGAGGCGTGGTTCGCCTACGTGGACGCGGTGGAGTCGATCCTCGCGTCGCGACCGTTTCTCCTCGGCGAGCGCTTCACCATCGCCGACGCCAGCGTGTTCGGACACCTCTGGGGGAACTCCATCGACCCGAGCGCCTGCCTACGCTTGCTGGCTCGGGCACCGCGCACGCACGCCTGGCTCGACGCCATTCGACGAGGAACGCACGTTGGGTCCACCGGTGAGTCGGCGCTCGATGGGTCGATCGCCCCGCTGCTTCGGATCGTGGCACGGACGTTTCTACCACTCATGCGGGCGAACGAGGCCGCCTACCTCTTCCATGCTCGACGGGGGGAGACGATATTCAACGAGAGAGCGTTCAACCTAGGGCGTGCGCTCTACGAAGGAGAGCTCCTCGGGCATCCTTTTCGTTCGGTCGCGAAGACCTTTCAGGTGCGGGCCTGGCGTGAGCTCCGCGCAGCGTGGCTCGAGCTCACCCGGAGCCAGCAAGCGACTGTTGAGTCGCTCGCCGACGTCGATTTCGCGGCAGCCGCAATAGGGTGACCGCTCGGGCGCGCGCCTCATGGCCGGCGGGATTGAGGGTCCTCGCTGGCATCTTCGTCGGCGTCCATTGCCCCGCGAAGATATGTGAACGAGCCGATGAGCCACACGAGAGATCCGAGTCCTAGTACGGCGAGCGTGGCCCTCGCGAACGGCATGGCGTTGCGTAAAAGCATGTCGCCCATGTCGGCGTCCGTCCCTCCCGCAAAGCATGCCGCGCAGTACAGCACGACGCCCAAGATCGTGATGACGAAGCCCGCGACGACCATTCTCTTCCCGGCTCTCTGAAGGGACTCCGCGCGTGCGGTCCGCTCGCCTGCAGGCGCCGCGTCGTCGGAACGATTGTGCTTGCGAGACGGCAGCACGGCGTCCCGGTGCCCAATGCCGAGTGATGGTTGTCCAGCCGTGACTAAGAAGCCTGCGTTCCCACGGGCTGATCCGCGAGCGCACGCACGCTGACCGCCACGCCGTTTACCGCCGCGTTGCCGCAGTCTTCATCGAGACGACGGTCGTCGGTGAGGTCGTTGATGCTCACGCCGGGGTTTTTCGCAGCAACCTGCAGCCTGGTCCCGGCCTGGCCGTGGCCCCAGCCGTGCGGCAGGCTGACGACCCCGGGCATCAGCGTCTCTGTGAGCTCGACGATCGTGCGCACTTCGCCCACTCGGGACGAGACGATTACGGCTTGTTGGTCGCGAAGATCCAGGCGCTTGGCGTCGCTAGGGTGCATCATGAGCGTGCAGCGGTTGCTGCCGGTGACGAGCCGGGGCGCGTTGTGCATCCACGAGTTGTTGCTGCGCAGGTGACGCCGGCCGATGAGCATGAGGCCTTGCGGGTTGGCGACCGGCTCGGCATCGAGCCGAGCGTGCAATCGAGACAACGCTCGGGGTACGAAATCGGCCATGAGATGAACGCGCTTGTCCGGCGTGCGCAGGCGCCTGAGCAAGTTCGAGGTCAGAGGTCCCAGGTCGATTCCGTGGGGGTGACGTTCCAGGTGACGCAAGCTGATCCCGGTTTTTCCCGAGCGCAAGCCATGCGGGCCCAAGCGCAGCCCGAGGTCGAGAAGCCCGCGGGGCCCTAGATGGCGCAGGACGGCCTCGCGCAGCCGCGCTCGAGCCCAGGTGCTCGTGCTGCGACGCTCTAGCCGCGTCGTCAGCTCGAGCAGGATTTGCCAATCGTGACGCGTGTCTGCCGGAGGAGCGACGACCGGGGGCGAGTAGCGCGCGGTGTTCCGCACCGCCAGCATGTACAGCGCCAGGTCGTAATGGTCGTGCTCCAAGGGAGCTGTCGGCGGCAAGATGAGGTGGGCGTGCCGCGTCGTCTCGTTGACATAGAAGTCAATCGACAACATGAAATCCAGGCCTGCGAGTGCCCGGTCGAGCTCCGCGCCGTTGGGCGTGGAGAGCACCGGGTTACCGGCGATGGTAACGAAAGCACGTATCTGACCCGGTCCGGCGGTCAACATCTCCTCGGCCATGACCGCCGAAGGAAGCTCCCCGCCCACCTCGGGAGAACCACGCACGCGGCTATGCCAGCGCCCTTGATGGCCCCTCGACATTCTTCCGAGGAGATCGACGGCTGGGGTCGGAAACATGGCTCCGCCCGGCCGATCCAAGTTGCCCGTGATGGCGTTCAGGGCGTTGATGAGCCAGTGGCAGAGCGCGCCATGCTCCTGGGCTGAAACCCCCAAGCGCCCGTAGCACGCGGCGCTCGGCGCGGCACAGAAGCTGCGGGCCAGCTCGCGGATTTCGGCCGCGGTCAAGGTGAGATGCTCGGCGGCACGTTCTGGCGAAAACGGCTGCAGCAAGGCCTCGAGCTGGCCGATGCCGTCGATGCTCGACGCCAGGTGACCGGGCTTCGCGAGTTTCTCCTCGAAGAACACGTGCAGCAGCGCTGCCAGCAAGAACGCATCATGGCCTGGACGAATGGCGATGTGCCGGTCGGCCAGGGCCGCGGTCTCGGTGCGACGGGGATCGACGACGACCACGCGGCCACCGCGCGCCTGGATCTGCTCCAGGCGTTTCTTGATGTCGGGTGCCGTCATCATGCTCCCGTTGGATGCCAGCGGGTTGGCCCCGAAGATCAGCAAGAAGTGGGTTCGGTCGACATCGGGGACTGGCAGGAGCAGCTGGTGACCGAACATCTTCCAGGCGCAGAACATGTGCGGCAACTGGTCCACCGACGTTGCCGAAAAGCGATTCCTCGTTCGCAAGGCATGCACGCAGTCGAGCACGAACATCGTCGAGCCGTAGCTGTGCACGTTCGGGTTTCCCAGGTATACGCCGACAGCGCTATCGCCCCAGGCCTTCTGCGTGGCGCGCAGGCGCGCCTCGGCCTCGTCGAACGCCTCGTCCCAGGGAATCCGTACCAGTCCAGAGGCGGTGCGGCGCATGGGATAGCGAACACGGTCGGGGTCGTCCTGGATGTCCTTGAGCGCCACCGCCTTGGGGCAGATGTGGCCACGACTCAGGGGATCTCGCTTGTCACCGCGGATCGAAAGGATCTTCCCCCCCGCCACTTGGATTTCTAGCCCACAGATGGCCTCACATAGGGTGCACGCGCGGTAGTGGGTGTTCGCCGGTGTCATGATCGGCCACTACAAGGCACGTCGTGCACTCAGGAGCGTGTCACCGGGAACCGCCCAGTCGCCGTGGCCCGTGCGCGTGGCCTGCGCGTAGGCTTCGGACTCAAGCAGCTCGTGGAGAGCCTTCGCATCTTGAGCCTCGAGCACGAGCACGCTCTTGTAGCCCAGCTCCGGGGCAATTGAGACGCCTCTTGGAGGCTCGTTGGGACCATGCTGGGAGGCGACGCGCGCCGCCGTGTGACCGGCAAAGAAGACCGAAGCGCCGACGAGGTGCGCCACCCGTTGCACCTCAGCAAGGTCAACCAAGCCGTCAGCCTGGGCCTCGTGCCCTCGCCCGAGGCCACAGGGCAAGAGGTGGATAGCGAAGCTCGACGGCCCGCGAAAGGGACGCGGGCGAGCCTGAGGCTCGCGCCCCGCGTCGCGCCGCTCGGTGAAACCAAAGCGAAAGTGCCTCAGGGCGGCCACGCGCAGGATACTCGCAGCCGAAAACGCGGGGCGGCTCGCCATGCGGATGAAGGCCTCCGCATTGGGATACTGGACGACGAGCACCGTGCTAACGGGCAGCGGCTGCCCGCCCAGATGGCCCTGGACAGGCAGCATGCAGAGCAGTCGTCCGCCCACGCGTCGCAACATCGCGAAGGCGAATAGCCCGTAGAGCTGATAAAAGAGGCCCACGCGGATGTCGAGCAGGTTGACCGCGAACAGCTTGTTCTCGAGATCGGAGTGCGCCTCCGTTCCCTGGATACATGCACGCGGGAAGCGGCCGCTGAGGGCGACCGCTGGCGAGCCGGCATTGGGAACCTCGGCGGGACAGTGAAATCGCATGGCTTCGCGCACGTTTCGCTCCACGTTTCACTAAGACGAGCGAGCGCAGCATAACCCAATCGGACGTCGCGGCGTCATGCAGCCTTTTCGCGCACTCGGCTTTTTCCCATGTACTCCCGAACCCGCTCGAATGCCGAGCGCGGCACCTGCCAGTCGCCAGCAAAGCAGTCGTCGAGATCGTGGATGACATGCAGCACGTGCGACAGGGCTCCTGCCATGGCGCCCGTCATGAGCGCATGGAAAGGCCAGCGATCGACGGCGAACAGGTACGTCATCCCTATAGTGGTGATGGCCCCCGTGTAGAGCAGGATCTTGAGGGCAAGTGGAATCTTGAGACGGCCTGAGGTAAGGCGATTCGTGCGAACGTCCGAGAGCTCGTTGAAACGCGCCAGGATCTCACCTTGGACCATTCCTTGGGATTCCGTCTTTGGCTCCACCCCTTCGAGGGCTTCCCAGACGTCGTCAAGGATCGCGGCAGCTTCCTCAAACACCGGCTCGTTCCCCCTCGCCATCGCTTCCCACTCCTTCTCGAGGACTACATCGACGTAATGGGCGAGGCGTGCGTGGACTTGGTCGCGCGTGGGGGCGGGAAGACCCTTGGAGGTGCGAAACAGGTCAATGAGCTCGTTGGCTTCCCGCTCAACGAAGCTGCGTGCATCGTTGAACTGGTTCCAAACCACGAACACCACGAAAGCGAGCAGCACTGCGTAAATCGTCCCGAGCGTCTGCAGGTAGTTCCCGACGATGTCGTTCGTCTCACGAAGGATCTCCTGTGGCACCGACCGCCGCACCAAGTAGAGCCCGACTAGTGAAAGCGCGACGCTCACCACGACGCTCCCTAGAAGCGCACGGACTGTTCTGAGCGCATGAGGTCGGTTCATGGACCCAGATGATACAGCTGCCCCGAGGTCCGGGGCGAAAAGGCGCTCGAGCGGGCCATCGGGCCACGGATCGGGACCTACCGATGTGGATGGGCTATCCTCTGAGATCGATAGAAGCTGCTTGTCCGACGTGCTCCCTATTCCGTTCTCGGCCGATCGTCAGGCGGCTCAGCGGATCATGGGACGAGATGATCTCTGGGAGAACTGAACCTGGTCGAAAGCCTTCCGTCGACGCCTTGTGGGGCGGGGCCTCTCGTACCAGTCCACTTCACGAGAGGCCTCTGGCGCAGCCTTGGTCCGATCCGCACGGCGGCGCTTGAGGATGCCAAGTTGGGATCCGCGATCAAGCGCGCGATTGCATTTCCCGCCGTTTTCGCTCAACGGCTTCTGCCTGGATACGTGCCTTGCATGGCGAGCAGATCGAGTCGTCGGAAGGTTGAGCGCAGAGAAGGCAACGCCGTGTTGCCGCTCTTGCGGCAGCCGACATTGGCACCGGTGCACGGGCTCCGGTCTCTTCTGGGAGCCTGACCGCAAGGACCTCGCACGGTGCGCTGCGGAGGACCGCTTCCGTGACGCTGCCGTGCACCGCCCGCGCGAGCCCCTTCCGACCATGCGTGCCCATGACGATAAGGTTCACTTTTTCGCGCGCTGCGTACCGCACGATCTCCTGGCTCGGAGCGCCCACTTCACCGGCCACGACGACGGGCTGCACCTGCAGCTCCGCAGCGACCTTGCGCAGCTCGGCCATGGCAGCCACGCGTTCGCCAGCGCTGTGGACGACATGGAGAAGATGAAGCCGCGCCCGAAAGTAGGCCGCCAAGTCACGGGCGACTCGAGCCGCATGTTGCGAATGGGGCGAGAAATCGGTGGCTAGCAGAATTTCGCGAATCGGGGAATCGCTCGGCATGGTCATGGCGTTTTTCGGTCCGTTGCGGCGGAAGTCAAGACTGTGCGATGCCGTCGTCAGTGACGCGCGCCCGCATGTTCCGGTTGCTCGTGCTTCGTGGAGCGGGGGTAGATGCGGGCGAACACCGAAAAACCGAACGGAAATCGTCTCCCATAGACGTCCTCCAGCTTACGTGGTACGGCGCTCACGAGGAGCTCCGCGCCGATCCCGGGCACCATCCCCCAGAACGGGCGAACTTGGCGCGTGTACCCGACCGCCAACTTGCCCACCAAGAAGTCGTCGTCTCCACGCTCTTCGAGCGCGAGATCATGGGTGGACTTCTGGACGGCTTCGACACGACCGAAGACCAAGTTGTTCCTGACGTCGAGCACCGATTCCACTAGGAATCCGTTCGAAGCATCCTCCCCCGTCTCGTCGTTCCGACCCCAGACAGCGGTCGTGGCCCACATGCCATTGGAAAGCGGCTCGTAGAATGCGATCGAGGCCGTCAGGCGGAGGACGTCACGGCGTTCAAGGACGAGGAGCAGCCTCACGTCATGAAAGATCAGCTCCGGGCCTAGGGGCGCAAGGATCGTCTCGGGAAGGGCGCCCGCACTGGTGCGTGCGAGTCAACAGTTGGCGCGACTTGCGAAACGATTGGCCCAGGAGGCCGCGAGCAAGCTCGTCGACTGTGACTCTGGCTAGCGGCCACCGCAACTCGGTCTTGCCTTCTCGTACCGCCTCACGAAACCTCCTCGCCCGTGGAGCGTGCCAGCCTCCTCACGCACGAGAACAAGCCCTGCTTTTTCGAGGACCCTGCACGATGCAATGTTGTCCTTGTGCACGATGCCAAGAATCCGGGCCAGCCCGAGTCCTTCTAAGCCAAAGGCACACATCGCGGCCACCGCCTCTGAAGCGAATCCGCGCCCTTGGTGACTTGCTTCGATCGCGTACCCGATCTCGACTTCGCCTTGAAGCGGGCTCAATCCAACGTGACCTATCAGCTCCGACGTCGCCTGCAGGCAAATCCCAACGACAAGCGCAGCGAGCCTCGGGTCGCCGGGGTCTTCGTATTTTTCAATGAGATATCGGAGCACCTTCGCGGCTTGCTGCTCGTCCTCGTATACCTGGTCGGGGATCCACTCCTGCAGCCCGGGCTCACGGCTCATGAGAAAGACCTTGGCCACGTCTTCTACAGAAAACCTGCGCAAGAGCAATGACGGCGTTCGTATCATCATGATTCCTTCCGATTTGGGGTTGCACGTCATCACGGAGGGCCCCCAATCATTGGGGGCTCTGGGCAGAGGCTAATGCATCCAGCGACAAGCTTCATGATAGCACCCGGCGTCGCCCCGATGGGCCAAGCCACGTCGCACGTTGTCGTGCGAAGAGCCGATTTCACCGCCAGGAAACGAAGGCCGCCCGTCGCGTTTCCCGCCAGGCAACGCGGCGGTTATCTCCGTGCCTGAATCCAGGCACTTGCGCGCGGCACGAGCATTGCCATGGCGGCCCGTCGGAGGTTCTCAATGACGAAATTCAAGGTTCCATTGCCTAGACGGCGCAACGCCGCCGCGCTCTCCCTCGCCATCGGCATGTCGGTCGTCACGCCGCTTCTCAACGGCTGTGACGGAACGTCGGAAAGAACCGGCGAAGCAGCGCCCGGCGTCGCAAGCTACGCGCTCTCCTTCGGTCCGCTCCACGTCGACCCATCGGAAGTCACCGCACCGCCAATGACCCTGCGCCGCTTCCGCGCTTGGGTCGACATCGATGCGCCGAACGGCGATGGCGACGGGGTGCAGGCGTGGTTCTGGGCCGAGACGCCGCCCGGGATCTATGCATGGGCCGAGGACCAGGGCAGCCAAGGCGGTCTCGCCAACATGGCGCTCTGGGTGGAGGACAGCGTCCCCAACGGTGAGTACCAGGCTGTCGTCCACGCTTGGCTGAACGGCGAGATGCGCGAAGCACCGCTCGTCGTGCGCGTGCAAAAGCTCGGTGAGCTCGCCGTCGAGCTCGACCCGACGCTCGTACCTGATGAGGTCGAGCTGCCCCCGCACGACGATGGTCGTCCAAGGCCGTTGGCTCGTGCCATCGACGAGCGCGGCTACAGCATCGATTTCGTGGCCGACGAGCTCCTCGTCACGAGCGAGGATCCAGCGGCATTGCGGGCGCTCCTCGACCGCACCGGCGGCCAGGTGGTGCGCGAGGTCACGGAGCCGCAGCTCCAGGCGCCTACCGTGTTCCTGGTGCGCATCCCCCGGGGAACCGTCGATCCGGCGCGTGCCGCAGATGACCTGCGAGCGCTTGACCCACGCGTGCGCGGCACCCTACGTATCTCCAGTCGCGACGCAATGGAGCTCGTGGCAACAGCGGCGCGCGAGACCCTCGCCGGCGTGACCGTGAGCCCCAACTTCATCCTCGAGAGCCACGGGTACGTGGACCGCGTCGTCGTCGACGGTCCAAAGCTTCAAGGGACCGGCGCCACGGTGCCGTACCAACCCAACGTCGCCGCGTGGCCCCACTTCATGACGGGTGGCGTCCAGAACATCGGCGTCGTGGAGGCGTGGCGCGCCCTCGCGATCGCCGGCAAGCTCATTCCGGACGCTGTCAAGGTCGGCATTGTCGACGGCGGCTTCAATCCGGCGTTCGACCTGCCGAAATACTCGCTCGGGGTCGAGCTCATGAAGCCAAACCCCGAGAAGTGCGGCGATAAGGACTGCGCGTGGCACGGAACTCACGTGGCGCAGGTCGGCTTTGCGATCCCGGGCAACGGCGTCGGCACCGCCGGCCCCGGTGGTCCGGTCGCCGAGCTTGGGCTCGTACAGCTCGACTCATCGGAACTGATCCGATCCGTCGCGTCCATCTACAAGGTGCTCTCATGGGGGCCGCGCGTCGTCAACCTGAGCGGAGGTAAGGCGGTCCCAGCCATCCTCATGCCGGCGGCCAAGCTGGTCGAGAGCGTTACGAAGATCGCGCGCCAGACGGGCGTGCTGGTCGTTGCCGCGGCGGGCAACAAGGGGAAGAACGTCGACGAGGAGGACTGTGCCTTCGGGGTCTGCTGGGAGGAGGCGTGGCACTTCCCGTGCGAGAACGACGGCGTGCTGTGCGTCGGCGGCGTCGGTTACAACTCGCTATGGCGCCACTCGCGCTCCAACTGGGGGAACCAGGTGGATCTCTTCGGACCGTACGTCGTCTACCATGGCGCGGGGCCAGGCTACCCCATCGGCAACGATGCCCACGTCGGCCAGGGCACCAGCCACGCTGCACCGTTCGTGAGCGGCGTGGCGGCGCTCATTATGGCCGCCAACCCGGGTCTCAGTGTCAACGACGTCGAGGCCCGTCTCCTCGACGAGGCGACCTCGAGCTACGACGGCTCGGTCAGGCGGCTGGTCAACGCGTACCGCTCGGTCAAGTCGGCGCTCGGAAACGTGGCGCCGCTTGTGCGAATCGATACGCCGGCGCCAGGCGCTACGGTGAGCTACGGCGGGATCGGCGGGGTGAACCTCGTCGCGGAAGTCGACGACGTCGAGGACGGGCCTTCGTGCTGCACGGTTACGTGGACGTCCAACGTGGACGGCACGCTCGGCTCGGGCCGCTCGCTCCGGTTCACGTTCAAGTCGCCGGGCACGCGCGTGATCACCGTGACGGCGACCGACTCGAGCGGCCTATCCAGCTCGCAGAGCGTGACCATCCAGCTCGTCAACAATCCCCCCCGGGCCGAGATCCAGGCGCCGACAAGGTATCAGCGCGTGTATCGCAACACGCCCGTCGCCCTGCGCGGCCGCGCCACGGACCCAAACGAGGTTCTGCTGCCCTGCTCATCGAAGACCATGCTGTGGACGAGCACGTACGGGACCGCCTTCCTGCGCTTTGGATGCGAGGCGTCGGTGACGTTCCCCGACCTGGGCTGGCAGCGGATCCGCCTCTCCGCGACGGATGCCTACGGCCTGCGCAGCGAGATGTCGGTCTGGATCGAGGTCGTCGATCCGCCCGGCGGCGCGCCTACCGCTGCGATTACGTCGCCTGGCCCGGGCGGCGGGGTGTGGGGCATGATCTCCAACACGCTCACTGGCACGGGCACCGATCCGGACGGCGATTCGACCAAGCTCGTGTTCAGCTGGTCCGTTGTCGATCGCGGCACAAAGACGTTCATTGGCACGGGCCGCAGCATCTCGTGGCGCCCGCTCGACACGATTCCGTCGTCCTGCGGTGGCCGCACCGTGACGCTCGAGCTGACGGTTACCGACACCGCTGGCTTGTCGACGACCGTCACGCAAGCCACGTTCGTGAACTTCCCCCCCTGCTAAGTGCTCGCGTACCCGGGGCTGGAGACCCCTGACCGAGGTCCCGAGGCCCCGTTCTCATGCCCACCGAGAGAGGGAATATCCGGATAACCCTGGGTTTGCCGCCAGGTTCATTGCTTGCTTTGAGCACATGTTGCCCTGTCGTCTCGTCTCTTGAGACCGGGCTCAATGCTTATCCTTAGACCGGAGGAGGTTCCCATGCGCCGATGCTTGCTGTGCCTTGCCTTCCTGTTAGCTGTCTGCGGGTGCAAGGATGGTTCGTCTAGCGATCCTGGGGAGCCAGCTTGCCTGGACGACCTGCCGTGTAGCCTTGATCAGGCGCGACAGGACCTCATCGCCGAGTACCTGGCGACGAATCCAGGAGCGAGCGACACCGATGCCCGAGCATATGCGACCACCATCTTGGCGGGTGGCTGCTTCGTCACGGGAATCGGTCACATCGGCTCGGACGAAAACGGCAATGGGATTTCGGATCGGCCAGGTGCAGGGCGTGCCCACCAGGACAGCTACGGCGGTAACGCAATGGGCATGAAAGACGGCCGTGTTCGAGGGCAGTGGCAGAACACGACGCACTTGGAACATCGCAGGAACAAGTTCCACGGGCAGGCGGAATTCCTCTTGTGTTGGAACGACGGCGGTCCGGGACCCGATGTGCCCCGAGCGTTGCCCAACCGCGCAGCTTGGGGCGGCTCGGGTACGTGGGATCACGAGCCGGGGTATCTGTTCATCGTGAGCGCCGCGGACTACAAGGAAGGCAAGGAGGGCGGCGACGCGAACATCCGTGATGCCTATGCCATCACCGTGTACCGAGACGTGGACGGTGACCGGGCTGCCACTCGGGCCGACGAGGTCGTGTACGAGGAGTCGGATTGCGTCTATGGCAACTTCCAAATCCACCCACCGAATCAGGGACACCCGTATACGACAGCGGCCATCACCAACGAGATGGCTCGCATCGTGAGCGGCCAGGATCTCTGCCCCAGCAACAACTGGTAGGACAGCGCAAGGGGCCGCATGGGCGTCGACGGTGTCTAAATCGGTTCGAACGTCCTATTAAGTTCCGCCAATCCAAGCGGTAGGCGCCGGAGGCGAGCTCGTCGACGGACGGCAACCTCGCGTCGGTCATCAACATGCAAGCGGATCGACACCTACGAGTACATCCTCCGCTCGACGCGAATGGCGTCATCATCGGCGGCGAGTGGTACCTTGGGGAGTCGCTCTGGTAGACCGACCAGGTTCGATTCCGCGCCAAGGCCGGTCTCAACTTCGTATTTCCGAGTCCACACCGGTCGGCGTTCGAACCGAAGGCAAAACGCTTTTCCATCAATATTCATCAAATGCGCAACAGGCTCCTGATTACCAGCTCCCAAGGGCTCAGTGCCCGAAAGACGAGGAAAATTCCATGATCGTTATCTTCAACCCCGACGTCGATCCCCAGGGGGACGAGGTCCGACTCCTTCTTGCCACCATCACGAGCTATCCGGGCGTCAAGACCACGGTGCACCACGTTTACGGCGCGACGCGCACGCTCACTGAGGTGTATCTGATTGGGAAGACGGAGATAGTGCCGACCTCCGCCGTGGAGACCCTGCCGGGCGTGGAGCGCGTGGTGCGCGTTTCGGAAAAGTACCGGATTTTGGGGCGCCATAGGGGGCAGCTCGAGGCCGTGGGTTTCGTCTACAACGGCCTCACGTTCGACCAAGATTCCCTCCACGTGTTCGCCGGGCTGTGCGCCGTGGATACCCGAGAGCACGTGGAAAAGACCGTGGCGGCCCTGTCGCGGGCTGGCGTCAAGACCACGCGAATGGGGGCGTACAAGCCACGATCTAGTCCCTACGATTTCCAGGGGCATGGCAAGGCTTGCCTACCCTACGTATTCGAGCTGTGCGGCAAGTACGGCATCAGAGTGATTGCCATGGAGGTTTTGCACGAGAGCCACATCGATGAGATTCGACAGGCCCTTGCACAGGCGGGGGAGCCCACGGGGGTCATGCTTCAGATCGGCACCCGCAATGCGCAGAATTTTGAGCTGCTCAAGCACGTGGGGCAGCAGAAGGAGTTCCCCGTGCTGTTCAAGAGGGGGATGGGCATTACCCTCGAGGAATCCCTGAACGCGTGCGAGTACGTGGCGAGTGAAGGGAACCGCAACATTGTGTTCTGTCTTAGGGGCGCCAAGACCCACCTTGGGGACCCCCATCGCAACTTCGTCGACGTGGCCCACGTGCCGGTGGTAAAGCGCCTGACCCGCATGCCGGTTTGCGTAGATCCGTCCCATTCCGTGGGGAAGCGTGACCGGGCGCCCGATGGGCTCCTGGAGATTCACCACGTGACGGCCCAGGGCGTGATCGCGGGCGCCAACATGGTACTCGTGGACGTGCACCCGGCACCGGAAAAGGCGTTGTGCGACGGACCCCAGGCGCTCCTTCTCGAGGAGCTTGACGTGTTCCTCGAGGACGTGCGCATTGCCCGCGATGCTTACGACCGGCGCAAGGCCCTGGCGGCGCGGAAGCGGGAGGCGTCGGCGTAGGTCGGGGCTAGACATGAATGGATTGCTGGGAAACCGCACCTTCATGCCGTCTTCTTCACCTTAGGCCGCGCGAAGCTACGCCCCCGCAAGAACCGCCACCGCTCTACTTGCGCTGCCCATGGAGCTCCTTCCGCAGAGTGTCGCTGGCGAGCTTGGTCCGCCAGTTCCTGGCTCCCCCGAATCGGAGGCGTATCGACCCGTCGGCGCCGAGCAGGTAGGTGTCGGGCAGGTTGGAGACCTCGTAGCCAAGGGCCGCTGACCCCGCGCCATCCCGCATGACTTCGGGTGGGATTTCTCCGCCGAAGAACTCCCGAACCACCGCCCAGTCCCTGTCGACGGTGAGCGCGATGAGCTCGAGCTCTCCCTCGCGCGCAAGCTCGCGTCCCAGCTCGAGGAGCCCCGGAAGCTCCTCCTTGCAGGGTGGGCACCACGTCGCCCAGAAATGGAGGAGGATGGGCTTCCCGCGGAGCTCCGCGAGCTTCCGACTGGAGCCGTCAGGGTGCAGCAGGACAAGGTCGGCCGCTGGCTTGGTAGGCGATCGCTCGTACTGGAACGTCGACTCCTTCGCGTCCCGCCGGCCATGTTCGACCCAGCGATAGACGAGCAGAACGAGTCCCTGGGCCGCAGCAACTGCCACCACGATGCCCAGGAGCCGAATGTGTCGCCGCCATTTCATGCATTACTCATCCTTGCCCGGGCGGCTGTGAGCCCTCGCCGCTCCCCCACCGAGCGAAGCTCGGCGTGGCCCCCCATGCTCGCTCGGCAATGCCCGGTTTCCGAGCTCCCATGAGGCTGTAGAGCACGGGAAGGACGACGAGCGTCAGAAGCGTCGAGGAGATTACGCCCCCGATGACAACGGTCGCGAGTGGCCGCTGAACTTCGGCGCCGAACCCCGTGCTTTGGGCCATGGGAAGGAAGCCGAGGCTCGCCACCAATGAGGTCATCAACACTGGCCGCAGCCGGTTCCGCGCCGCGTCCTCGATGGCCTCGCGGAGTGGCTTCCCGCGCGCAAGGTACTGCCGCACGGTCGAGACAAGGACCATGTCGCCGAGCACCGAGACGCCGGAGAGCGCGATGAAGCCCACGCCGGCCGAGATGCTAAATGGCATGTCCCGGAGCCAGAGCGCCATGATCCCGCCGACCGCGGCGAACGGCACGCCCGTAAAGACGCGGACTGCGTCAAGGACGCGGCGGTAGGTGAAGAACAGCAGGGTGAAGATGAGAGCGAGCGAGATCGGCACGATGACCATGAGCCGCGTTCGGGCGCTCTGGAGGTGCTCGAACTGCCCTCCGAAGCGGACGTAATAGCCCGGAGGAAGCTCGACCTTCTCCGCGATGGCCCGTTGCGCTTCCGCCACGAAGCTGCCCACGTCTCGGTCTCGGACGTTGGCCTGGACCACGATGCGCCGCTTGCCCCACTCGCGGTTGATGGCTGAGGGCCCTTCGACCGTCTCTAGCTTCGCTAGGCGGTCTAGCGGGATTCGGTCTCCGTTGGCCCCCGTGACGAGGATCCGTCCCACGGCGTCGACGTCCGTCCGGTACTGATCATCGATTCGCAGGGCGATGGGAAAGCGCATCTCGCCGTCCTGGAGCGCGCCCGCCTCCCGGGTGCCGAGCGCCTCGACGACTTCCAGGACTTCCTTCACCGGAATGCCGTGGCGAGCGATTGCTTTTCGGTCCGCCTGAATCGCCAGCACGGGCTGGCCGGTGATCTGCTCGGTGAACACGTCGGCCGCCCCGGGGATGCCCTTGAGCGCCGCCTCGACCTCCTCGGCCTTCGTCTTCAGCACTTCGAAGTCGTCGCCGAAGAGCTTGACGCCGACGTCCGCGCGAATACCGGCGATCATCTCGTTGACGCGCATCTCGATCGGCTGGGTGAAGATCATCCGCATGCCGGGCAGGCTCGATAGCTCTTCGGACATGGTGCGTACGAGCTCGCCCTGCGTGGACGCGCGCTTCCACTGCTCGCGCGGCCTAAGGGTGATGAACACGTCGGAGAGCTCGACGCCCATGGGGTCGGTGGTGATCTCCGCGCTCCCAGAACGTGTCCAGACGCGTTCGACCTCGTTCGGGAACTTCTCGAGGATGGCCCGCTCGATGTGAATGCCGTAGCGAACCGACTCGTCTACCGAGACGCCGGCGAGCCTCACGGTATTGACGACCAGCGCTCCCTCGCGCAGGCGAGGGATGAACTCCGACCCAAGTCGCGTGGCCAGGAACGCCGCGTTGGCCAGGACAAGCAGCGCGATGCCCACGACGACCCACGGCCGCCGGAGCGCGAAACCCAGAATCGGGCGATATCCCCGCTGGATCCATCGAACGAGGGCGTTCTCGCGATGTGAGGCCCGGCGCGACAGCCCGAGGCTCGCCAGAACGGGGATCAGCGTGAGCGACATCAGCATCGAGCCCGCCAGGGCTAAGATGACGGTGAGCGCCATCGGGCGAAACAGCTTCCCCTCGATTCCCTGCAGCGTGAGGACGGGCAGGTAGACGATCGCGATGATGAGCTCGCCGAACATCGTCGGCTTCCGGACCTCGACCACGGCGTCTCGGACGATCTCGTGCTTGCTGGCGCCGCCCCTCTCTTCAGCCAGCCGTCGCATGACGTTTTCGATCTGGATGACGGCGCTGTCGACCACGAGGCCGAAGTCGATGGCGCCGAGGCTCATGAGGCTGCCGGCGACGCCGAAGCGGAGCATGAGGTTCCCCGCGAAGAGCATGGAGAGCGGGATGGCGGCGGCGACGATCAGGCCCGCTCGGACATTCCCGAGGAAGGCGAAGAGCACGGCGATGACGAGCAAAGCTCCCTCGAGAAGGTTCGTCTTCACGGTGTGAAGGACGCGGTCGACCAGCGAGGTGCGGTCGTAGACGGCCTCCACCTCGATGCCCTTCGGAACGCTCTTCTTCACCTCCTCTAGCCGCAGCTTCAGGCGGCTGGTGACCTCGTGGCTGTTCTCGCCCATGAGCATGAAGCCGAGGCCGAGGACCGCTTCCCCTTTGCCGCCTGCCGACACGGCGCCGCGACGAATCTCGCGCCCTTCGAGGACCCGCGCGACGTCGCGCACTCGGATGGGGACTCCTTTCCTTGCGTCGATGACCATCTCCTCCACGTCATCGAGGCTGGTCGCGATCCCGATACCCTGGATGAGGCTCGACTCGCCGGCTTGGTCGAGCGTGCCGCCGCCTACGTTGGTATTGTTCCTCTCGAGGGCCTCCGCGAGCTCTGCGAGCGTGAGGTTGTACTGCTGCAGCTTGAGGGGATCGACGACCACCTGGACCTGTCGCTCGTCGCCTCCCCAGCTATTGACCTCCGCGACGCCCGGCACGGAGCGGAGCTGGGGCTTGATGATCCAATCCTGGACCGTCCGCAGCTCGGCAAGCGACTTCCCGCCGGTGACGAGATAGTGGAACACCTCGCCGAGACCCGTGGCCACGGGGCCGAGCTGAGGCCTCTCGATTCCCGGCGGCAACTCGACAGAGTTGAGCCGCTCCATCACGACCTGGCGAGCGAGATAGATGTCGGTTCCGTCTTCGAAGGTCACCGTGACCTGTGAAAAACCGAACTTCGAGACGGAGCGAACCTCGTGCAGGCGAGGGAGCCCCGAAATGGCCCACTCCACGGGCCGCGTAATCTGGCGCTCGATCTCGAGCGGCCCGAGCGCGGGCGCCGTGGTGTTGACCTGCACCTGCACCGGCGTCGTGTCGGGGAAGGCGTCAATCGGAAGGTGAAGCGCGGAGATGACCCCGGCGACGACGATCGCGCCCCAACCGAGCAGCACGATGAGACGGTGACGAAGCGACCACTCGAGGACGCGCGTGAGCATTTACTTTGGCTCCTCCGCTTCGCAGCAGCCGGCCCCGATGCTTCCCTTCAGGGTCTCCGTCTTGAGGAGGAAGCTCCCGTCGCACGCAACGGGATCGCCAGGCTTCACGCGACCGCTCACCTCGATGAACTCGTTGTCACCCGGACCAAGCGCTACCCTGCGCGCCTCGAAGACGTCCTCGGCGAGCCGGACGAAAACAAGATGCGTGTTCTTGGCGCGCTGAACGGCCTTGCGCGGCACGACGACCGCCTTGCCCGAGGCAGTGACCGCAATGCGGGCGCGGGCGAACATGTTGCCACGGAGCACGCCGTCCGGATTGTCGAGGGCGACTCGTCCCTTGGCCGTCCTCGTCTGCGGGTCAATCCAAGGCGCGACGTAGCCGAGAGTGCCGGAGAACTCTCTCTCCCCTAGCCCTTCGACGCTCAGGGCGACCGGCTGCCCAACGACGACACGTGGCACCTCCGTTTCGGGGATGTCGACCTCCGCCCACATGGATGAGGTGTCGACGATCTCGAAGAGCACCTCCTCCGTGTGAACCAATCGACCAATCGTGGCGTTTCGCTGGGTAACGACGCCCGGAATCGGCGCGGTCAAGGTGTACCGCGAAGCGCCATCCACGACGCCGCCCACCATTCCGACGGCAGACTGCGCCGCCGCGAGGTCCGCCTTGGCTGCATCGAGCTCTTGCCGCGCGGCGAGCGCGTCCTTCTCGGCGGCGATGCCCTCCTCGTGGAGCTTCTTCAGGCGAGCGTAGTTCGCCGCCGCCACCTGCACGCGTGACCGCGCCGCCTGGACACGCGCCTCCACGGCCCCGACCTCGGCGCTCTCGATCGTCGCCAGCGGCGACCCCGCCCGCACCTTGGTGCCCACATCAGCACGAATGGCTCGCACGACGCCCGTCGACCGCGCGTTCACCTCCGCGACCTTGGCGGCGTCGTAGACAATCTTCGCCGTGACGACGATCTGGGCGCGACTCGGCCTCTCTGCGGCTCTCGCGACCTCGATTCCAGCAAGCCGCGCCGTTTCCTTGGTCTTGAAGGAGACCTTCGTGCCGTCCGGCGGCGCGCCGTCGTCCTTGACCTCTGCGGAAGGGCGCCCGCCCCTCTCGGGGTGGCAGATCGGGCAGAAGGACTCGGGGAACCCATGCTCCTCGCACCAATCTCCCTTGGCCTTGAACACGGGGATGAGAGCCGGATTGCACTTCGTGCAGACCGCCTCCAGCACCCCGTGCTCCTTGCAGAAGGCTCCTTCCGCTGTCGCGGTCTTCGGTGCAGCGTCTTCCTTCTTCTCTGCTCCTGGTCCGGCCTGGTCACGGCAAGCCGCCGTGACCAGGCCGAGCAGAAGCGCCAACAGTGAACGGGCGCGCATCACTTCGTTCCCTCCGGCGTCTTGGGCGGACGCTCGATCTTCAGGCTCGGGTTGCAGAGCCGGCACTGCGACTCGGGGACACCGTGCTCCTCACACCAGTCGCCGGTCGCCTTGAACGCGGCGATGAGCTTGGGGTTGCAGCGCGTGCACATCGACTCGGGCAACTGGTGCTCGTCGCACCAGTCTTCGTGAGAGCCGGGCTTGGCGCCGGTAGCCGCGTGCTTGGCTTCCTCCTTCGGGGCGCCGATCTGCGACGCTGCCGCCTTGGACTCCTTGGACGAGCTCTGCTTCTGGCAGGCGATGGCGCCCACGACGGTGAGGGAAACGACGACGACAAGGTTCAGGTTTCGCGTCATCTTGTTCTCCTTGGGTTGTGTGGCTCGACGAAATGTCGAAGCCGGACAGACTGGCTCATCGAAGGACTCCCGCGCTCGCCTCCAGCTCGATGCCAGCCGTCGCGGCCTCGAGCAGGCGGTCCAGGTAGTCGACACGGGTTCCGAGCACCTCACGGCGGACGACCAGGAAGTCCGCGAGCCCGAGTTGACCAGACTCGTAGCTGCGCTTCGCGAGGGCCTCGTTGCCGTCAAGCAGTGGAAGCGCGTTCCGTTCGAGCTCCTCCGCGGCTTCGACCCGCCTGCGGTAGACGCCGAAGGCGGTTCGGACCTCGACCCCGACGACTCTCTGGCCCGCATCGAGCTCAATGCGGAGGCGCCGCGACCGCGCGCCGGCCTCCGCACGTACGCCCTGCCCGTGGTCGAAAAAGGGCAAAGTCAACGACAGGCCCCCGAGCGCGACGTTGGCCCCCTCGTCGCGCTCGTAGCGCACCGCGACACCAAGGTCTGGCCAGACCATGGCCTCACCGAGGCGGACGGTGGCGTTGGCCTCGGCCTGCTCGGCGACCAGGGCGCGCAGGTCCGGGCGCTGAGGCGCGCGCGCGAGCAGTTCTTGGAGCTCGTACCGTCGCCGGTCCTTGAGGTCGCCGCGCACGCTGAGCGCCTCGTGCGCCTCCATGCCAAGGAGGATTCGGAGCTCACCTTTGGCCGCGTCTCGCAACGCCTCGGCGCCACGGACCTCGGAACGTGCGCGAGAGAGCGCAGCCCGGGAGACATTGACGTCCAGCTTCGGGATGTCCCCCGCTTGGAGTCGACGCTCGGCGATGCGCAGAATTTCCACGGCGACCTGTTCCGTCGTGGCGGCCAGGCGCAGCCGCTCCTCCGCGTAGAGCGCACGGAGGAACGCCACCGCAACATCGCGGAGCAGGCGGCGCGCAGCATCGTCACGCAAGGCCGCCACACGTGCGATGTCCGCCTCCGCGCCGGCGATGCGCGCTCCTCGCTGCCCGCCGAGCTCGAACGTCTGGCCGAGCCCCACCTCCGCCTCGGCCGTCCCCCCGCGCTGCTCGTCAGCACTCCGCCAGCCGCCGGCACCGTCCAGGACAGGATTCGCGCGGAGGAGCACTGAGGCCCCGACAAGCCGCCCACGGGCCTCGTCAATCCTGGCGCGGGCCGCGAGCAAGGTTGGGGCACGCTCGCGCGCGAGGCTCAATGCCTCGTCGAGCGTCAACGCATTCTGTTGGGCGGCGCCTGCGCGCGGCCAGGCCGAGGCCAAAGCAGCGCACAGCACCGCCGCGTGCAAGCGGCGCATGGATCTCCTCGCGAGCAAGCCAGTGCGGCGTGCACGTGCTCGCGTGCAGCGCGCCCCAGCGGGTTACCGGTTCAACTCGTGGCTACGCGAGGGACAGCTTGGGGACGTGCAGGATTTCGCGGGGCTCCGGCGATGGCGGCGTTTCGGTCTGCTCGCCGATCACCGCGTGGCTTTCCTGACTTGGGAGGATAGCGGCCGACTGCGAGAGCACCGCCGGTCTCAGCGTGGGACAGCAGGCGCAAAATTGGCAGGCGGGGGGACAGTGGCCATCCGGCGAATCGCCCGGACACGGCTGCGCACACTCATCCGCCTCGACGAGCTCCGTGAGGCCGGTCGCCTGCCCGATGAAGAGGGTCAGAAGCACTATGGAAAGGGCCCGAACCACGTCACTCTTTTGTACCACACCCGTACCCACCCGGGCTACGGGTGCTCATCGCTCAAAGCTTCCCACAGCCGCTTCCGACGGACTCCGCGTGGAGCCATCAGCCGGGCATGGCACTTGCGCGAATCGTGCATGCCCATGGGGAGATAGGTCATGGGGTACCGGCGGATTCGCACGGCATCACCCACAGGGGGCGATTGAGCTGAGGAATGGGAGAGCAGCCGGGAAAGCACGAGGCGCACGTGAAGCCAGGTTCTGGCATGGGAACGGATCCCGTCTGCGGAATGAAGGTCCCGCTGACGAGCCCATTCCGCTGCGCCACGGACGGGACGCAGGTCGTCTTCTGTAGCTCCCGGTGCCGCGAGCGCTTTGCAAGGGAGGTTCGCCAGGCAGAGCCCGGCTCATGCCCCAAGTGCGGCATGGTACTTGAGCCAGCGGCTCCCCCCGCGCCGGCGGCCGAGTGGGTGTGTCCGATGCACCCGGAGATCGTCCGGGACGTTCCGGGCACATGCCCCATCTGCGGCATGGCCCTCGAGCCCAGGGCGCCACTCGCGGCTCCGGAGGAGGAAAGCCCCGAGCTGCGCGACATGAAGCGCCGCTTCTGGTGTTCCGCGGCGCTCGCCGTCCCGCTCGTACTGCTCGAGTCAGGCGACCTGTTCACCGGCGGCCTGGTCTCGCGCCTCCTCTCGATGCAAGCGAGGACGCTCGTCGAGCTCATCCTTGCCACGCCCGTCTGCGTGTGGGCCGCCTGGCCGTTCTACGTCCGCGCGGTTCTGTCGGTGAAGAACCGAAGCCTCAACATGTTCACGCTCATCGGGCTCGGCGTGTTCGTGGCGTACACCTACAGCGTCGTAGCTGCCCTGCTGCCCGGCATGTTCCCCGCGTCGTTCCGCGGAGAAGGCGGCGGGGTCGGCGTCTACTTCGAGGCCGCCGGCGTCATCGTCACTCTCATCCTCCTCGGCCAGGTGCTCGAGCTCCGCGCGCGAAGCGCAACCAGCGCCGCCATCAAGATGCTGCTTGGCCTCACGCCGAAGACCGCTCGTCGAATCAGTCAGGACGGCGCGGAGCGGGACGTTCCGCTCGACGTCGTCCAGGTCGGTGACCGGCTCCGCATCCGGCCCGGCGAAAAGGTCCCGGTCGATGGGGTCGTGCTCGAGGGCCGAAGCTCCATCGACGAGTCGATGGTCACCGGCGAGCCTATCCCCGTGGAGAAGCAGCCGGGCGACCGCTTAGTGGGGGCCACCGTGAACGGAACCGGCTCGCTGGTCATGCGCGCCGAGAAGGTAGGCGCCGAGACGCTGCTGGCGCGCATCGTGGCCATGGTCGCCGAGGCCCAGCGAAGCCGTGCGCCCATCCAGAGGCTCGCGGACATCGTATCCGGCTACTTCGTCCCCATCGTCGTCGCCATCGCCCTCGTCGCGTTCATCGTGTGGAGCCTCGTCGGCCCAGAGCCGCGCGTGGCCCACGCGCTCATCAATGCGGTGGCCGTGCTCATCATCGCCTGCCCCTGTGCCCTCGGGCTCGCCACGCCAATGTCCATCATGGTGGCGACCGGCAAGGGCGCGACCCTCGGCGTGCTCTTCCGCAACGCAGAGGCCATCGAGGTCTTGCGCAAGGTGGACACGCTCGTCGTGGACAAGACGGGCACCCTGACCGAGGGCAAGCCGACGCTGACCTCGGTCCATCCGGCCCCCGGCTTCGACGAGCAGGCACTCCTTCGCCTCGCCGCGACGCTCGAGAAGGGCAGCGAGCACCCGCTGGCGGCGGCCGTCGTCAAGGGCACACTGGAGCGCGGCGTCAGGCTCGGGAGCACGGCCGATTTCGAGAGCATCACGGGCAAGGGCGTTCGAGGACAGGTGGACGGCCTGTCCGTCGCGCTCGGCAACCGCGCGCTGATGGCACAGCTCGGCGTCGAGCTCGGCCGGCTCGTCGACAAGGCCGAGGCGCTCCGCGCCGATGCGCAGACTGTCATGTTCGTCGCCGTCGACGGCAGACCCGCCGGGCTTCTAGGCGTCGCCGACCCCATCAAGGTCGGCACCCCCGAGGCCATCTCGGCGCTCCACCGCGAGGGAATCCGCATCGTCATGTTGACGGGTGACAGCCGAACCACGGCAGAGACGGTGGCGAAGAAGCTCGCCATCGACGAAGTCGTCGGGGAGGTGCTCCCCGACCAGAAGGTGGACATCGTGAAGCGGCTCCAGGGAGAAGGCCGCTTCGTGGCCATGGCGGGCGACGGCATCAACGACGCGCCCGCGCTCGCGCAAGCGCACGTGGGCATCGCGATGGGGACGGGAACCGACGTGGCGATGGAGAGCGCCCCTGTCACGCTGGTGAAGGGGGACCTGCGGGCCATCCTAAGAGCCAGGCGTCTCTCGCGCCGGACGATGCGCAACATCCGGCAGAACCTATTCTTCGCCTTCTTCTACAACTCGGCCGGCGTGCCCATCGCGGCGGGAGTGCTCTATCCGTTCTTCGGGCTGCTCCTGTCGCCCATCATCGCCGCGGCCGCCATGAGCTTCAGCTCGGTGTCTGTCGTGGGCAACGCGTTGCGCCTGCGCCGCGCGGCCATTTGAGGAGGCGCCGTGCGCCGGCGCGATCGGCGCCTTGCCCTCGGAGCCGCGAGATGACGCCGTGCATGCGGCCCCGCACCGCCGTGGTACCCTCCGCGGCGATGAGCGTTTCTGGCGAGGTGAGCGGCTCACTCGAGGGCAGAGGATGAGCCCGCCCGAGGCGCCGCGCGCAGTGGTCGATCCCTACACCCCCGCGGAGATGGCGGAACGTGTCGAGGCTGGCGGGGTAGCGAAAGCGGGTCTCGACATCCCGAGGACGCTCGCACTCGCGGTCTTGGCGGGCGCGTTCATCGGACTCGGAGCACTGGCCTCGACGGTGGCCGGAACCGACACGGGCCTCGGCTACGGACCGACGCGCCTGCTCGCGGGCCTCGCGTTCTCCCTCGGCCTCGTCCTCGTTCTCGTCGGCGGTGCCGAGCTGTTCACCGGGAACGCGTTGATCGTGATGGCATGGGCCGAGCAGCGGGTGAAGACCGCAGCGCTGCTGCGCAACTGGGCGATTGTGTACATCGGCAACTTCCTCGGCGCCGCAACGACCGCCGTTGGAGTCTACCTCTCGGGCGTCCACGCGCTCGGCAGCGGCAAGGTCGCTGACACGGCCCTTGCGATCGCGACCACGAAGGCGTCGCTGGGCTTTTGGGAAGCCCTCTTTCGCGGCGTCTTCTGCAACGCTCTCGTCTGCCTGGCGGTGTGGCTCGGGTTCTCGGCGCGCACGACGACCGACAAGATCCTGTGCATCGTCTTCCCCATCACAGCTTTCGTCGCCGCCGGGTTTGAGCACTCCATTGCGAACATGTACTTCATCCCGATGGGGATGTTGCTCCAGGTTGAAGGCGGCCCGATCACCTGGACTGGTTTTCTTCTTGGGCACCTCCTTCCCGTGACCCTCGGCAACATCGCGGGTGGCGGGCTGATGGTCGGCTTCGCCTACTGGTTCATCTTCTTGCGGCGACGCTGACAGCATCAGGCCTCGCGGCATTCCGGGGGTCCGAAGCCGACGTCCGGGCGCGGTCCGAGGGTTCGGCGCGTTCCTCGTTCCTCGCGCGACACGCGCCAGGCGCGCCTTGGGCTGCCGTGACGGTCCGTTGTTAACCGGCCGATCTCTGATAGGCCGACCTATTTACCGCTCTCTGTCGTTCTCTCCCCGCGGGTGCCTTCAGAGAGCGCGATCGGGCCCCAACGGCGCCGTCGTCGCGCGCGCCGGCGTTCTCAGGGGTCTGTCCCAGTTGGAGGCGAGGCTGCGTTTCTTCCGTCGAGTCGGACCGGAAGCCAGCGACGTTTCATCTTGGACAGTGGTTGACTTTAGATGACTCTGACCTACATGCCGTTGTAGGTTCAGTGTGGGGATGAAGGGTTTCCTATGGGAATGCGATCCGTCGCTCTGAGCCTGCAGTCGCGAGGAGCAGGTCTGATGACTGAGCCGTGGGTCTCCGTGGACGACGTCGCTGAGCATCTCGGCGTGGTGAGGGAGTCCGTCTACCGCTGGATCGAGAGCAAGGGGCTCCCAGCGCAGAAGATCGGCAAGCTCTGGAAGCTCAAGCTCTCGGAGGTCGATGCCTGGGTGCGCGCCGGCGGAGCCCGTGCCGAAAATGATGGGGGCAGCGACAAATGACGAGCCGAGAGCCGAGAGCCGAGAGCCGAGAGCCGAGAGCCGAGAGCCGAGAGCCGAGAGCGTCGAATACCTTTTCTTGTGCCGTCAAGAACTTTCAACTCTTTCGGACATGCGTCCAGGCGCATGTGGCGCCTGAAACGCTGCCGGGACCGGTCCATGAGGACCCGCGACGATTTCACGAAAGCCTCTCGTCGACCTCCTCCTCGAGGTGAAGATGCCGCAAAGAGGCCGCTCCGGCTCCGCGCGAGCACAACGGGCGCGACTCTCTTCGTTGCCCCTTCGATGATCGAAAGCGCGAGGCTTGGAGCCGAGACGCCACGTGGGCGCCTCCGAGTGGCCGCAATCCCTCGAGAGCGACGGTAACGATCATGACGGACGTGCACGATCACAGAACTTGCGTGAACGCGTGGATGGATCGAACCGCGAATGGCCTGCCACCCGAGCGGCTGATCCAGGTCTTCGAGCAAGGTTTTGCCGTCGTCTGGCAGCGCGTCCATCAGACGCTCGGCGATGTCACGCTCACAGCGATCGTCGATCGGGTGCTCTACACCGCGGTGGAACAGTACCCCTTCTTTTCGTCGGCCAAGGTCCAGGCGGGCGGGATCCGTTGCCAAGAGCTTCGTGACCACGCCGACAGCCTCGAGCGCGATCACCTCGTGGAGGGGATTCGCTTCGTCCTCACCGAGTTTCTCACGGTGCTTGGCAACCTGACCGCCGAAATCCTCACCCCAGCGCTCCACTCGGAGCTCTCGAAGGTTGCGCCATTTTCCAGAGACGAGAGAGGCCCAGACGAAAGAGAGTCGCGCGGCGAGCCTCAGAACCCAGAGAGCAGAGGCGAGGACGCAAAGTCATGATTAAGAAGAAGAACGACGTCGCGCGGATCGAGTCGGGGGGCCGGAACCTCGACGACCTGTTCATGGGCGGCTTGCCGAAGGGCTCGGTTGTAGTCGTCGGAGGTCCCCCTGGGGCGGGCAAGACGATCTTCACCCAGCAAATCTGTTTTCACAATGCCTCGGCCACTCAGCGAGTTCTCTACTTCAACACGCTGTCGGAGTCGACCGCCAAGACTCTCCGCTATCTGAACCAGTTCGCTTTCTTCGATGCCAAGAAACTCGATGAGGGAATTCAGTTCATCGACCTCGGCGTGATTCTGCGGACGAAGGGGCTCGAGGAAGCCAGCAAGCTCATCATGGAGCACGTGAAGAAGGTCAAGCCGACCATCGTCGTCATCGACAGCTTCAGGGTCTTCGACGATCTCGCCAAATCCAGGGAAGAACTCCGCAAGTTCGGCTACGAGCTCGCCGTCAGCCTCATGGCGTGGGAAGCCACGACCTTTCTCCTCGGAGAATACGGAGCGCAGGAAGTCCACACCAACCCGCTCTTCTCGATCGTCGACGGTCTCGTCATGATCACGCAGCGCGAGCAGTCGGGCGAGCAGCAGCGGTTCATCCAGATCGTCAAGATGCGCGGCACCGAGCACAGCCGCGATGAGCACTCCTTCGTCATTACCTCGAACGGCGTCGAGGTGTTCGCCCCGCGCGTCACCATCCAGCGCGAAGACCGCGGCCCCGGAACGACTCGCTGCAAGACCGGCATCTCGAAATTGGACGAGCTCTTGGGCGAGGGCATCCCGCGGGGTTCCAGCCTCCTCATCGCCGGCGTGGCGGGCACGGGCAAAACGGTCCTCTTGCTCGAGTTCCTGTATCGGGGTGCCCAGGCTGGCGAGAAAGGGATCATCTTCTCGTTCGAGGAGACGGAGGAGAGGCTGCGCGCGACGGCTCACGGCCTCGGGTGGGATCTCGATCAGGAGATCAAGCGCGGGATGGTCGAGATCGTCTTTATCCCGCAGCCCAACATCATGGTGGAAGCGCACCTGCTCATGATGCGGGAGCGTGTCGAAGCGATGAAGGCGCGTCGCGTATCCGTCGACTCTGTCTCGGTGTTCCTGCACAAGGTGAAGGACCCTCAGATCGACCGGGAGAAGGTTTTCCAGCTCGCCAGCATCATCCAGAACAGCCAGGCCGTGGGCTTTTTTGCCACGGACATCCCGTACGGGGCCAATCAGCTCAGTCGCTTTGGTGTGGAGGAAACCGTCGTCGACGGCGTCATCGTCCTGTCATCCACGGAGGAGGGACTCGAGCGCCAGCGCTACATCGAGGTATACAAGCTCAGGAACACCGCCCACTTGAAGGGGCGCCACAACATGGTTGTCGGCAGCGGGGGAATCACAATCTTCCCTCGTTACAGCCTCGAGGCCGAGCTCCTGGCGGCGCCGGCACCGCTCGAGGCGTCACGGCGCCTCCCGACGGGCGTGCCCGGCCTCGACGAGCTCTTCGGCGGAGGACTGCTTGAACGAAGCGTGACCCTTGTCTCCGGAAGCGCGGGGATTGGGAAGAGCACGCTCGCACTCCAGTTCATCGCCGAGGGCGTGAAGCGAAAGGATCCGGGCCTCTACATCGCGCTCGAAGAAGGGCCCGCCCAGATTCTCCGAACCGCGGAGGGGCTTGGCCTGCCGCTCCAGCCGGCGGTCGATAAGGGTCTGGTCGAGCTCTTGTACCTGCCCCGTGAGCGAGTTCGCGCCAACCAGCTTCTGACGATTCTCGACGACAAGATTCGAGCCCAAAAGACGGTTCGGCTCGTGCTCGACAGCGTGAGCCAAATCGTGAAAGCGGGCGAGGTCTCCGAAGATTTGCGACAGCTGCTTCACGCGCTGGTCGTCCGGTTCAAATCGCTCGGAGTGACCAGCCTCTTCACGCTCGAGTCGAGCTCCATGTACTCGACCGATACGCTCACGGAGCGCGGCTTTTCTCCCATCACCGACAACATCCTCATGCTCCGGTACCAGCGCTTGCCGGGAGAGCTGCGTCCGACCCTTGCTGTCGTGAAGACTCGTGGAAGCTCCCACGACTGGGGTGCTTACTACTTCTCGATTGCCAAGGGCGGCATCCGGATCGGGGAGCGCGCAAGCGATGACGCTGCGTCCGCCCCGACGCACACGAAGACACGTCCGGGCCGACGCAAGGGCAAGAGGAAGCTGCGGGGCGGATAGATGAGCGGTCCAGGTCGAAAGAGGGCGAAGCTGAAGAAGGCCCGCGAGGAGGTCGCCAAGCGTGACGTGCGCATTGGCGAGATGGAGCAAGCCCACGTGCGGCTGCAGCAGCTCTACGAAATCAGCAAGCTACTCACGCGTTTCCAAAGCGTGGAGGCGACGGTTCCTCAAATCGTCGAGATTGTCGCCCGCGCCCTCCCCCTGCGGAGCGCGATCTTGATCCTGGCAGATCGGGCGCCCAGCGTACCGCGGATGATCGCTTGGCAGGCAAAGGGGCAAGGCGAGAAGACGTTGCAGTCGGCGAAGACGCACGCGCAAGCCGCTTACGGCTATCTCGCTCGCTCCCATGGAGACCTTGAACGCGGTGATGCCAAAGCGCTCGAACTACCGCGACGGCCCGCGACGGAACCGAACTCAGCCAAGGAGAACTTCATTGTCCTTCCCCTGGTCGTGCACCGCGGCTTGACGTTCGGCGCCCTTCAGATCGGGGGCGCCGGCGCGTTCGACGAGCTGGACCTGATCTTCATCAACGCGGTGGTGAACCAACTGGCCGTCGGTCTTGATCGAGACTCCGCCGATCGAGCACAGAGGCGACTTGAGCATGAGCGGAAGATTCTAGCCGAGGTTGGCTCGGTCATCGGCACCACGCTCGATTACCGAGAAACGCTCACCAGCATCGCGCACCTTCTGACACGTGACCTCGGGGACTTCTGCGTCGTCGACATCGTCGACGAGCAAGGCGAGGTGCGGCGTCTTGAGGTGGTGAGCGCAGACCCTGCCAAGGTTGGGATTGCGGAAAGGCTGGGGCAGTTTCCGCTGGATCGCAGCCGCCCGCATCTGAGTCGGCAGGTTCTTCAATCGAAGAAGGGACAGTTGATGCCGGACGTCTCCCGGGAAACGCTCCGTGCGCTCGCGCAAGGCGAAGAGTATCTACGCCTGTTGGAGGAAGCGGGCCCGACATCGGTGGTGGGGGTGCCGCTGGTCGTCCACGAGCGACTTCTTGGAGCGCTCATCGTGGTCTCGTGTCGCCCCGAGCGTCGCTATGAAGCTGCCGACCTGCGTCTCTTGGAGGAAGTGGGTCGGCGCGCTGCGCTGGCCCTCGAGAACTCCCGGCTCTACGGCCAAGTGACTCGCGCCGTGCAAGAACGCGACGATGTGCTCGGCATTGTCGCGCATGACCTTCGGAATCCGCTCAGCACCATCCTTATACAGGCGTCGCTTCTCCGGCGCCGCGGGATGGATCCGGAGCGCCCGACTCGAGAGCCGGCCGAGGCGATCGAACGCGCTGCGACCCGAATGAATCGGCTGATCCAGGACCTTCTCGACGTGACGCGCATGGAGGCCGGCCGCCTTTCTGTCGAACTGGCCCGCGTGCCCGCAGGGCAGGTCGTCTCTGAATCCGTCGAGGCCCAGAAGCCAATCGCCTCCTCGGCATCCCTCGAGCTTCAGCTCGAGGTGGCACGGGAGCTTCCCGAGATCTTGGCCGATCGCGATCGACTCCTCCAAGTCTTCGAGAACCTCATTGGCAACGCCATCAAGTTCACGGAGGCCAGGGGCCGAATCGTGATCGGGGCGGCGCCTCGAGACGGCGAGGTTCTCTTCTGGGTGACCGACACGGGCGCGGGCATCGCAGCCGAGGACCTGCCGCACCTGTTCGACCGCTTCTGGCAATCGCGAAAGTCTGGCCGTCGCGGCGCGGGACTTGGGCTCCCCATCGCTAAAGGCATCGTCGAAGCCCACGGTGGTCGCATCTGGGTCGAGAGCACGCCGGGTCGTGGGAGCACCTTCTTCTTCACGATTCCGAAGGCCCCCCAGGCAGAACAACATTGGGAGCCATCGCCACCACAGCCGCATGGCCCTTGATCGAGCTGCAGGTGCGTCTTGCCACGCCCGGGGAGGCCGAAGGCCAGCACGTCGTCGCCGCGCTCGAGGAAATCCCCTCGCACAGCGTCGGCAGAACCTTGGCCACCTTGGCTGGCAGGCGCGACCGGACCAGGGTACCGAGCGTTTTCTCTCGGGGCAGCTCCGAGTCCTTGAGACAGCGCTCGATGCGCTTACGGCGCCGCTCCTTGACCTCGAGCTCGGCGAGGTGGTGCAGGTACTGCATTGAACGACCACCCCTCCCGCTCCGCTTTCTGCGCGACCTCGGCCGCGTGGCGTGCGATGGTCGGCATCTTGAGCGCGCGCAACAGCAGCACAAGCGACTCGAGCGGCGACGGGGTCATCGTCGGGGCGCTCATGAGTAGACCGCCGCGAGCAGCGCGTCGTAGGCGTAAAGGTCCACCGTCGGTGGCGCGAGCGCGGGCACCGCGACGCGAGCCGGCATCGCCACCAGCGCCTTGACCGCGTCGTAGCTCACCGCCTGGCCCTCGTCGTACAGCAGCGCGAGCGCCGCGTGGTGTCCGGAAACTCATCGCCGGCGAATCCTTGCATGATCGGGCGCAATTCGGCAGATGACACTTGCCGCGTCGATCCCCTACTTTTCGTCTCGGTGCTCCCCGCCACCCTGCAGTTTCTAATCACGATGCTCGCCTGCTCGCTCCATGAGCGGATGCAGCGCAAGCTCGACTACACGCAGGAGGAAGTCCGGATCCTCAAGGAGATCTTCGCCGCGACGACCGGCAAGAGCCGTCTCCCATTCAGCGACGACCAACGGCGCCGGCTTGCGGCCAAGGGCCAATGCCTGACTCTCAAGGAGCGCCGCGAGTGCTGTCAGATCGTCAAGCCCGCCACGATCTTGGCCTGGTTCCGTCGGCTTGTCGCGCAAAAGTACGATAGCTCGCAGTCAAGGAAGCGAAGCCCTGGCCGACCACGAAAGCCGAAAGCGATCCGCAAGCTCGTGGTCGAGCTCGCCCTCGCCAACATCAACTGGGGCTACACCAAGATTCGCGATGCGCTCCGCGTGGGTCTCAAGATCGAGCTCGGTCGCACGACCATCGCCACCATCCTGAACGAAGCCGGCATCGAGCCCGCGCCAGAACGCGGGAAAAAGCGAACCTGGAAGCAATTCATGCGGTCGCACTGGGACTCGCTCTATGCGTGCGACTTCTTCGCCGTCGAGGCCCTCGGCATCGTCGGCCCAGTCCGCTACATGGTCTTCTTCGTCATCGAGCTTCGCACTCGAGCTGTCGAAATCGCCGGCATTCGAGTTGATCCCGACGGCGAGTGGATGAAGCAGGTCGCACGTAACCTCACCGACCCGGTGGACGGCTTCCTGCGCAACGCAGGCTACCTGATCCACGATCGCGATCCCTTGTTCACCGACGCGTTCCGGCTGCTCCTCGCGTCCAGCGGAGCGCTTCGTCAGGTCGATCAAGGACGAGTGCCTGCGCCACTTCGTGTTCTTCGGCGCACGACACCTGCGCTACGTCATCGGCGAGTACATGCGT
Source organism: Deltaproteobacteria bacterium (assembly GCA_016210055.1). Classification (GTDB taxonomy): domain Bacteria; phylum Myxococcota_A; class Polyangia; order Haliangiales; family SHYZ01; genus JACQUZ01. The sequence continues at coordinate 44,698 of JACQUZ010000122.1, forward strand.
CATTATCTACGAGAGCGATTTCACCAAGGCCTCGGCGGCGCGCTCATCCAGGGAGATTTGTCCGCAGCCAACGACAACGACGCTCGCGGGACATTAGCCTGTCGCCCACGGCTTAGTGGGTTGCTCAACTACTACTTCCGAGAGGCGGCGTAGCCGGCTCGACGCAGCGATGATCACCACGATCGCGCCGGCGATGAGTATACGGACACTACGGCACCGCCAGGTCGAGAACGCGACGCATCGCCGAGCTCTTCGCGACGAGCTCGGCTGCGCCCGCTACGGGAAGGCGGACGACAGCTCGGTCAATTCGTTCCTCCATCTTGATGTTGACAGATACTCCATTTCGGAGGAGTTGGCCAGGGGCAGCCACGTCTTGGCTGGGTTCAGCTCACATGAATCCTACACGATGCCCACAGCTTACGTGTGTTCGCGCCGACCGTTGACGCCGTGGCACGGCGATTGAAACTACTACCTGAGGGAACGCACCGCTTTCCCTCTTTTGGAGGTCCGCATGTCAGATTGTTGCGCTATCGCCAAGCCGGAACCAGCCGCAACGGAGAACTGCCCCGGCTGTGGCCGGAAGGGACGGCCCGTGGGCTTCGCCACCGTGCAGGCCATCGTAAAGCCTGAGCTCGCTCCTAGCCGCGGCGGCGAGACCAACCGCTTCTGCCCCAACCCGACGTGCGACCACCTCTACTTCGACGGCGAGTGGGTCGCCCGTAAGAGCGACGCCCGTGTTCGAGTCGGCCTCAAGGAGAGCTCGGACCCGCTGCCGGTTTGCTACTGCTTCGGCTTCACGCGCGCCGACGTGCGCGCCGAGGTTCAAGCGACCGGCAAGTGCACAATTCCCGACCGCATCACGGCCGAGGTCCAGGCGGGCAACTGCGCCTGCGAGACGAAGAACCCCTCGGGCACCTGCTGCCTGGGAGAAGTTCGAAAGGCGGTCAAGGAGGCGCTCGCTTCTGCGGCTCGCAGCGACACGGAGATTGGAGGAAGCCCATGAACGGAACGATTCAGGACGTGCAGCCGGTGGCCGGAGACAAGACGCAGAGGTGGTCGATCGCCGCGAGCGCGAGCTCCATCATCTCCGCGTTCATCGCCTCGCTCTGCTGCGTGGGGCCGCTCGTTTTCGCCCTGCTCGGCATTGGCGGCGCGGGCCTGCTCGTGAAGTTCGAGCCGTACCGGCCCTACTTCATGGTCGTGACGTTCGCGCTCCTGGGCACAGGCTTCTACTTCACGTACCGCAAGCCGAAGCACGCGGTCGCGAGCGGCCCGGCGTGTGATTGCCCAGCGCCGAGGACCAATCGGGCCGGGAAAATCATGCTCTGGGTCGCCACGGTCCTGGTCGTCGGTTTCCTGGCGTTCCCCTACATCGCGGCGTGGATCTGGGGATGAGCAGCGTGAGCATTCTTGTGGCGATTATCTTGGTGGCCCTCTGCTGTGGGGGCCATCTCCTTACGCTGCGCAATGGGCGCAGCTCGAACAAGGACGCCGCGGATTCACTCCGAGGCGTCCGCGGGGGCCCGGGGGGCATCGGAGGCGCGCAGGCCGGCGCAGCCGGCCGAGCACCGCACGCGCCCCCCGATATGAAGGGGTCGAGCGATGACTGAAAGGACGGAGTGGACTCTTCAGATCGAGGGGATGACGTGCGATCACTGCGCGAAGACCATCGACGAGACGCTGAAGCGGGTGCCGGGCGTTGTGGACAGCTCGACGAGCTACCCCGACAAGCAGGCCCGCGTCGTAACGGAGGCCTCGGTTGAAG